>MABB01000047.1:13267-14397 GCA_002162915.1 Rhodospirillales bacterium 47_12_T64 | reverse complement strand
TAATACTGAAATGTGATGAAAAAGAGACTTACTCTTCTCCTTCATCTCCATCAGTGTCTACAGGACCAGAATCCTGACCTTTAGCTTCAACATTACGTTCAACCAGTTCGATGAAAGCCATTGGCGCCATGTCACCATGACGGAAACCAGCTTTAAGAACACGAGAGTAACCACCCTGACGCTCTTTGTAACGCTCAGCGAGTTCACCAAACAGTTTACCCGTAATTTTGGTATCGCGAAGAACAGCCATAGCCTGACGACGTGCGTGCAGATCACCGCGTTTACCAAGTGTGATCAACTTCTCAACGATTGGACGAAGATCTTTGGCTTTTGGCAGTGTCGTTTTGATCTGTTCGTGTTTGATCAAAGCGTGAGCCATGTTTGCAAACATAGCCTTACGATGGCTGGAAGTACGATTTAATTTACGACCACTCATTCCGTGACGCATTACTGTTCTCCTTTATCTAATGTCTCGCTCACGAGACGGATTTAACTTCCTATCGCCGCCTGATAATAAAATCAGATGTAATCGATAGGTTTTCGAGGGAAATTCCTCATAGAGCCTGACAAACTTTATTAGAAAGGTTCGTCGAGACGTTTCGCCAATTCTTCGATATTTTCAGGTGGCCATTCGGCAATTTCCATGCCGAGGTGTAGGCCCATACCGGAAAGAACCTCTTTGATTTCATTGAGGGACTTACGACCGAAGTTAGGTGTACGGAGCATCTCTGCTTCGGTTTTCTGCACAAGATCACCGATGTAAACGATGTTATCGTTTTTGAGACAGTTTGCTGAACGAACGGACAGTTCAAGCTCATCAACCTTACGAAGAAGGTTGCGGTTGAACGGAGGTTCACTTGGACGATCATCAATCTCTTCAACTTTAGGCTCATCGAAGTTCACGAAGAGTGAAAGTTGATCCTGTAAAATACGAGACGCAACAGCGATTGCATCTTCAGGAGTGATCGAGCCATCAGTTTCGATATCAAGTGTCAGTTTGTCGTAATCAGTTACCTGACCAACACGTGTGTTGTCGACTTTGTAAGATACTTTACGAACTGGTGAAAAGATCGAATCAACAGGCATAAGACCGATTGGAGCATCTTCGACCGCGTTCTGAACGGCTGGTA
>MABB01000047.1:6615-13253 GCA_002162915.1 Rhodospirillales bacterium 47_12_T64 | reverse complement strand
GTTTCAACAGTAAGTTCCATATCCAGATGAGTTCCGTCATCCAGCGTACAAATGACGAGATCCGGGTTCATCACTTCGATGTCACCAGTTGTCTCGATTTGGCCAGCAGTAACAGAACCAGGACCTTCTGCGCGCAGACGCATACGCTTAGGATCTTCACCTTCCATACGTAAAGCGATGGCTTTAATGTTCAGGATTACGTCAGTAACGTCTTCGCGAACACCAGGAATAGATGAGAACTCGTGTAAAACACCATCGATATGGATGGATGTAACAGCTGCACCCTGCAGGGATGACAGAAGCACACGGCGTAGTGCGTTACCAAGCGTAAGACCAAAACCACGCTCGAGCGGCTCAGCAACAACTTTTGCAACACGAGTGTTATCAATACCAGCCTCAACAACGAGACTTTCAGGTTTGATCAAAGCATTCCAGTTAGTCTGAATCACAGTATAATCCTTGTGACGAGCAAGCTATCGATTACTAACGGGCAGTAACAATGGTTCTTGCAATGTCATATATATGCCAAAAAGCCGGAGAACATCCGGCTTCTGACTAGATCGGAAAAGGCAGGCTACCCGTTTATCAGCCTGCCCAACATCCACTTATACGCGACGGCGTTTAGGTGGACGACATCCGTTATGAGGAATTGGTGTCACATCGCGGATACCCGTGATAGTGAAGCCAACTGCCTGAAGAGCACGAAGAGCGGACTCACGTCCAGAACCTGGGCCCTTTACGTTTACTTCAAGAGTTTTCATTCCGTGATCCTGTGCTTTTTTGCCAGCATCTTCTGCTGCAAGCTGAGCAGCATACGGAGTTGATTTACGAGAACCCTTAAAACCAAGACCACCTGCAGAAGCCCAGGAAATAGCATTTCCCTGTACGTCTGTAATCGTGATGATCGTGTTATTAAAAGTAGCGCTGATGTGAGCGATACCAGAAGAAATATTCTTCCGCTCGCGTTTACGGACTTTCGTCTGAGGTTTAGCCATTATCTAGATACCCTCTTATTTCTTCTTGCCAGCAATAGCGACACGAGGACCTTTACGCGTACGAGCGTTGGTCTTAGTACGTTGCCCACGAACAGGAAGACGCTTACGATGACGAAGGCCACGAAGGCAACCAAGGTCCATCAGACGTTTAATGTTCATAGATGTTTCACGACGAAGATCACCTTCAACCGTGCAACTGCTATCAATTGATTCTCGAATACGAAGTACTTCATCTTCTGTAAGTTGATTAACACGGCGTTCTGCCGGGATGCCAACTTCACTACAGATTCTTTTCGAAATCGCAGGACCAATACCATGGATATAGGTCAATGCGATGAGTACCCGCTTTTGCGTCGGGATGTTGACGCCAGCAATACGAGCCACTACGCTCTCCTCAAAAACACAGATCGGGTGCCAACTATTTGGCAACCCTAAGTTAATTCAATCCGCGACTATCTCAAGAGGTGAAATGAGAGACGCCGTGTATTTCTTTACCAAGTCGAAACCCGGCATTGTACGGGGTGCTAGATAAGGTCACCCTATATACGCTTCGCTAGAAAATTGGATTAAAGCCCGAACTCACTAACTAAATTGTCCATTCGGCGGCGGATTATATGTCAATCCGCCCGCCTGTCAATGGTCAAGTATTACTTAAGAAAACTTGCGATCTGATTCGCAACTTCCTCAATCGTTTTCATACCGTCTACTTTGTGCAAATTGCCCTTCTTTTCATAGTAAGGCAGCACAGGAGCAGTCTGTTCATGATAGACCGCAAGACGCTTTTTAAGGGTCTCAGCATTGTCGTCGGCACGACGCTCAGCTTCGGGTGTTTCTTTAACACGCTGTTCAATACGGCCAAAAAGAATCTTCTCGTCGACAACGATTTCGATAGTGCTGTCGAGCTGCAATCCCTTTTCCTGCAACATCACATCCAAACCTTCGGCCTGGGCAACAGTACGCGGAAAGCCATCAAGAATGAACCCGTTCTTACAATCTGCCTGATCGACACGGTCAGAAATAATTCCGATCATGAGTTCATCAGCAACCAGTTGACCAGCATCCATAACTGATTTGGCTTGTTTGCCAAGTTCAGTACCCGCTGAGACAGCGGCACGAAGCATGTCACCCGTAGAAAGCTGCACAATGTTATATGCTTCTACAAGAATTGCAGCTTGAGTACCTTTTCCTGCCCCTGGAGGGCCAAACAATACAATGTTCATCCACGCCTACCCTTTAATTTTGATTTTTTAATTAGGCCTTCGTACTGATGGGCCACCAGATGAGAATGGATCTGTCCCACTGTATCCATTGTTACGGAAACGACAATCAAAAGACTTGTTCCGCCAAAATAGAATGGTACAGCGTATTGAGAGATCAAAATCTCTGGCAACAAACATACCGCCACCAAGTACGCAGCTCCGGCTATTGTTAGCCGATTTATGATGTAGTCAAGATGATTTGCAGTGTTCTTTCCCGGACGAATACCTGGGACGAAGCCACCGTTCTTTTTCAGATTATCAGCTGTATCCTCTGTATTGAAGACAATGCTCTTGTAGAAGAAGGCAAAGAAAGCAATCAGAGTACTAAAAAGCAGCATATACCCGAGAGATCCACGTCCAAGATTAGCTGTCACCCAGGTTAACCATTCTGGTCCGCTTCCTGCTGAAAACTGAGCTGCAGAAATTGGCATTAACAAAAGAGATGAAGCAAAAATCGGGGGAATGACACCTGATACGTTAAGTTTGATCGGCAGGTGAGAAGAATCACCACCAAACATTTTGTTCCCAACCTGGCGCTTTGGGTATTGAACAATCAAGCGGCGGTGAGCACGCTCAAAGCAAACGATACCTGCGATTACCAGAGGCACCAGTATAATGATAAGCGCAACGAAACCGTTACTCTGGCTAAGCGTAAAAGTTTGAGCCAGCGCTGAGGGAAGACCTGCGACAATACCGGAGAAGATAATGAGAGAAATCCCGTTACCAATCCCGCGCTGTGTTATCTGTTCACCCAACCACATCAGGAAGATCGTACCGCCAGTGAGGGTAATCACAGTGGTCAATTCAAAGAAAATACCGGGATTGATCACCGACGCACCAAACCCTTGTGCTCCTTCAAGTCCTCGGGCAATTCCGAAAGCCTGAACAGCAGCGAGTATAACCGTACCGTAACGTGTGTATTGATTGATTTTTTTACGACCGGACTCACCCTCTTTTTTAAGTGCTTCAATCTGAGGGGAAATCGCTGTCATAAGCTGCATAATAATTGATGCAGAAATATAAGGCATAATATTCAGAGCGAAAATAGTCATTCGCTCCAGAGCACCGCCCCCGAACATATTCATCATACCAAGAACCCCACCAGCCTGACTGTTAAAAGCCTGCTGGAAGATGGTTGGATCGATGCCAGGTATAGGAATATAAGTTCCCAGACGATAAACAATTAGCGCACCCAGTGTGAACCAGATACGCCTTTTCAAATCCGTGGCTTTAGAAAACGCACTAAGATTAATGTTCGCGGCTAATTGCTCAGCAGCAGATGCCATATGCCTGTTCCCGGTACTATAAAAATTAACTAAAAAATAGTAAAGGCAGAAACCCCTATCCAAAGAAAGGGATCTCTGCCTTTACAAATTACTTACTCGCAGGAACGGTGACAGAGCCACCAGACTTTTCTACGGCAGCAATTGCTGCGGCGGAAGCGCCTGCTACAGTGATTTCCACTTTAGCTGACAATTCGCCGTTCGCCAAAAGGCGAATACCGTCACGAGCATTCGTGATAATACCAGAAGAAACGAGTACTTCTTGATCAATCGGCTTTTTGACATCGATTTTCTTAGCGTCAATCGCTGCCTGAAGACGACCGATGTTCAAAGGAACATAGTTCTTCCGGAAGATGTTATTAAACCCACGTTTCGGTAGACGACGATGCAATGGCATCTGCCCGCCTTCGAAGCCTTTAATGCTTACACCGGAACGGGACTTCTGACCCTTGTGTCCGCCACCGGCAGTTTTGCCGTAGCCAGACCCGGTACCACGGCCGACGCGTTTGCGATCTTTCGTTGCACCCGGGTTATCTGAAAGCTGATTTAGCTTCATCGTAATGGTCCCAGTTTCCCCTTCTTGTTGAGAGATCGGAAGGCCCTTAGGCCTCCACAACCTTCACAAGATGGCTAACCTTGTTGATCATGCCGCGTACAGATGGAGTATCTTCCAACGTACGACGACGGTTCATTTTATTGAGGCCCAGACCAACAAGTGTTGCGCGCTGATCTTTAGTCCGTCCGATTGGACTTCCTATTTGAACCACAGTAACGGTTTGCTTCGTAGCCATGGTATCTTATCCTTGAGCTTCTGTGCTTGCAGCACGGTTACCTAGGATGTCAGAAACCTTCTTGCCGCGACGCTGAGCAACCATACGAGGACTGCGCGAACGCGCTAAGCCATCGAGAGCTGCTTTAATCAGGTTGTGCGGGTTCGAAGTGCCTGTGGATTTAGAAACCACATCCTGAACACCAAGAGCTTCGAAAACTGCACGAATAGGACCACCGGCAATAATACCAGTACCTACAGGTGCGCTACGCATAACAATGTTACCTGCACCGTAATGACCTTTGATGTCATGGTGCAGAGTACGGCCCTCACGGAGAGGAACACGTACCATGTTCTGTTTCGCAGCTTCCGTTGCTTTACGAATTGCTTCAGGAACTTCACGGGCTTTACCAGTGCCATAACCTACACGACCACGGCCGTCACCTACGACGACAATAGCTGCGAAGCCAAAACGACGGCCACCTTTGACCACCTTAGCAACACGGTTAATACCGACCAGTTTTTCGATCAGTTCCGGTTCATCGCGGTTGCGATCGTCTCTACGACCACGATTTTCTCTTTGAGAACGTGCCATAAAACTAGTCCCCTTAGAACTTTAAGCCAGCTTCACGGGCAGCATCGGCAAGAGCCTTAATGCGACCATGAAAAATGTATCCACCACGGTCGAAAACGACGTCCGTGATGCCGGCGGCGGCGGCACGCTCTGCAACAAGTTTTCCAACCTTGATAGCAGCGTCTTTATCTGCTCCAGTTTTCAACTCGCTCTTCAGAGCTCCGTCCAGGGTTGACGCAGCGGCAACAGTGACACCCTGCTTGTCATCAATCACCTGAGCATAGATATTTTTGCTCGAGCGAAATACTGACAGGCGAGGACGACCATTACCCGTGCGCCGTAGCTGTGTACGAACGCGACTTTTGCGGCGATCGTGCAATGAAATAAGCTTACGCATGGGTTATTTCTTCTTGCCTTCTTTGCGCAGAATAACTTCATCCGCGTACTTAACACCTTTGCCTTTGTAGGGCTCTGGTGGACGGTAAGCACGGATAACTGCAGCCACTTGGCCGACCTTCTGCTTGTCGATCCCCGAAACGGCAACTGCCGTCGGCTTCTCACACTTGATGGAAATTCCCTCTGGAATAGCGAAAATTACATCATGAGAGTAGCCGAGCTGCAAGTTCAAGGAATTACCCTGAACAGCCGCACGATAACCAACACCGTTAATCTCAAGTTTCTTGGTGTAACCTTCGGAAACACCAGTAACCAGGTTTTGTACACGACTACGAGCGGTACCCCACATGGAGCGAGCACGCTTGCTGTCATTAGCTGGAGTGATAATAACCTTACCCTCATCGAGAGTAATCGTTACATCATCCGTAGCTGCAAAGCTGAGTTCACCCAGCTTCCCTTTAGCAGAGACGACATTGCCGTCAATCTTCACTTCTACCCCGCCTGGTACTTCTACGGGATTTTTGCCTACACGAGACATATCAAATTCCCCTTAGAATACCTGACAAAGAACCTCACCACCTACATTGGCAGTGCGAGCTTCTTGGTCGGACATAACGCCGCGAGGCGTAGAAAGAATGGTGACACCCAGACCATTGTAGTAGCGTGGTAATTCCTTGATTTTGGAATACACGCGACGTCCTGGACGGGAAACACGACTGATTTCAGAAATCGCCGGATCACCATCTGCATATTTAAGTTCGATAGAGAGCTCGCTAATACCAGTACGAACGTCTTCGAGCGTAAAACCGCGAATAAAACCTTCGCGTTTTAGCACATCGAGTACGTTAGCACGAAGCTTAGAAGCAGGTGCACGAACTACGTTTTTACCAACCAGCTGTCCGTTACGGATGCGGGTAAGCATATCCCCTAAAGGATCACTCATTGCCATATCGTCGGTCCTTTCTTACCAGCTCGACTTGGTCACACCAGGTGCCTGGCCAACTGAGGCCAGATCACGAAGTGCGATCCGAGAGAGCTTGAACTTACGATAGAAACCACGTGGGCGACCCGTCACAAGACAACGGTTGCGTACACGAGATTTAGCACCGTCACGTGGCAACTGAGCCAGTTTCATGCTCGCCTGGAAGATCTCTTCCGGGGAAGCTGAACGGTCTGTTGCAATCGCTTTGAGAGCAGCACGCTTTTCAGCCTGATTTGCTACCATGCGGCGGCGTTTTTCGTTTTTAGCAATGGCGCTTTTCTTAGCCATACTACTATTCCTTTCTGCCCGTTCAGTCTGCGAACGGCATGTCGAACCTAGCCAGGAGAGCTTTCGCTTCCCCGTCGGTTTTCGCCGTGGTG
>MABB01000047.1:0-6584 GCA_002162915.1 Rhodospirillales bacterium 47_12_T64 | reverse complement strand
CTACGCGATCGTATTCGATTTCCGGGAACACAATCTGCTCCTTGAGACCCATGTTATAATTGCCAAGGCCATCAAATGCATTGCCTTTCACGCCGCGAAAATCACGAACACGTGGAAGAGCAATCGTCACAAGACGATCGAGGAATTCATACATGCGGTCACCGCGCAGTGTTACCTTACAGCCAAGTGGCATGTCTTCACGAACTTTGAAACCCGCAATGGATTTCTTGGCACGGGTAACAACAGGCTTCTGAGCTGCGATAGCTTCGAGTTCAGATGCTGCCTGTTTCACCTTTTTGGTGTCCAGCACGGCTTTACCAACACCCATATTAAGCACGATTTTCTCGAGCTTTGGTATCTGCATTGGATTAGTGTAGTTAAACTCGCCTTTAAGAGCGTCTTTAACTTCACTGTTGTAAAGTGCTTTGAAGCGTGGCTGTGTCATTTCAACCTCGCCCTATACATCAATTACTTCGCCAGACTTTCTGGCGAAGCGCACTTTGCGATCATCTACTGTACGATAACCAACACGTGTGGCATCTCCAGATTTTGGATCGATAAGTGCAATATTAGAAATATGAACGGAAGCTTCTTGCTCGATGATTCCGCCCGGTGATGTCTGGGAAGCAGACTGATGCTTTTTCACGACGTTTACGCCTTGTACAACAACGCGGTCCTCGTCGCGAAGTACTTTAAGCACTTCGCCTTTTTTACCCTTGTCGCGACCAGTAGTCAAAATGACCTGGTCACCTTTTTTGATCTTTAACTTTTTGTTCATTACAGCACCTCAGGCGCCAATGACACGATTTTCATGAAGCTGCGCGCACGCAACTCACGAGTAACCGGGCCGAAAATACGGGTACCAATAGGCTCATTTGATTTGTTAATCAAAACAGCCGCATTAGTATCGAAGCGGATCGAGGTGCCGTCTTGACGACGGATTTCTTTTGCCGTGCGTACAATCACGGCACGATGAACGTCACCTTTTTTGACTTTGCCACGTGGAATTGCTTCCTTGACAGAGACTTTGATAACATCACCGATACTGGCGGTTTTACGTTTGGAACCACCAAGCACCTTGATGCACTGTACTCTTCGAGCACCGGAATTGTCAGCTACTTCAAGCTGAGACTGCATCTGGATCATGGCTATATCCTAAATACTATGCTTCAGAAGAAGCGTCGCGGACCAACTCCCAAGACTTAGTCTTGGAAATAGGACCACATTCACGAATCTTGACGACATCTCCCGCTTTTACCGCGTTGGTTTCGTCATGAGCGTGATACTTCTTCGAACGCTTAATGAACTTCTTGTAGATCGGGTGCATAACGCGACGTTCTACAAGAACAGTAATGGTCTTGTCGGTCTTATCGCTAACTACGACACCCTGCAACACACGCCGTGGCATTGTGTAAACTCCTTAAGAAGCTGCCTGCAGAGACTGCAGGACAGTTTTGACTCGGGCGATGTCACGGCGAACCTGACGGCACCGAGCCGTGTTTTCAAGTTGACCGCTGGCTTGTTGGAAGCGGAGGTTAAACTGCTCTTTGCGCAGGTTCACCATCTCTTCTTTAAGCTCATCAGCCGTTTTAGTACGGAGATCACTTGATTTCATTAGTTCACTCCCTCACCCGGACGAACAATAAATTTCGTCGGAATTGGTAACTTAGCAGATGCCAGTGAGAACGCCTCACGAGCAACGTCTAAAGGAACACCATCGAGTTCAAAGATGACACGACCAGGTTTAACCCTAGCTGCCCACCACTCGATGCTACCTTTACCTTTACCCTGACGAACCTCAGCAGGTTTTGCTGTTACAGGAACATCTGGGAAAATACGGATCCACAACTTACCGACACGCTTCATATGACGCGTAACAGCACGACGGGCCGCTTCGATTTGGCGGGATGAAACACGACCAGGGGCCATGGCTTTGAGACCATAGGCACCAAAATTTAATTGGGTGCCCCCCTTAGCATTACCGTGTATCCGGCCTTTAAATGCTTTGCGGAACTTAGTCCGCTTAGGCTGTAGCATAGTTTCTACTTCCTCAAGCTAAGCTCGTTTAAGAACGAGCTGCCTGTGAATCCTGAGCTCGTTTATCCATGGCCATAGGGTCATGTTCCATGATTTCGCCTTTGAAGATCCATACCTTCACACCACAAATACCGTATGTGGTGGATGCACGGGATTCAGCGTAATCGACTTCAGCACGCAGAGTGTGAAGCGGCACACGGCCTTCACGATACCATTCAGTCCGAGCAATCTCTGCACCACCAAGACGGCCAGCACAGTTAATACGAATGCCCTGTGCGCCGAGACGCATAGCGGATTGAACAGAACGTTTCATAGCACGACGAAAAGCCACACGACGTTCTAACTGACTACAGATGTTGTCTGCAACCAATTTCGCATCAATTTCCGGTTTCCGAATTTCCACGATGTTCAGATGCACTTCGCTAGAAGTCAGTTTCTGAAGCTCACGACGCAGTTTTTCGATATCCGAGCCCTTCTTACCAATCACAACACCCGGACGGGCAGTGTAAATAGTAACACGGGCTTTTTTAGCTGGACGCTCAATAATAATCCGGGAAACACCAGCTTGTTTCAAGCGCTTACGCAAGAAATTACGGATGGCCAGATCTTCATGAAGCAATTCAGCATAGTCTTTATCAGCAAACCAGCGAGAATCCCAGGTCCGGATGATACCGACACGAAGGCCGATAGGATTAATCTTTTGACCCATTACGCTGTCTCCTCGCGTTCACGAACAACCACTGTCAATTGGCTCCAAGGCTTGAGCAAACGACCAACACGGCCGCGAGCACGAGCACGAAAGCGCTTCATGACAAAGCTTTTACCAACGAAAGCCTCAGATACAAAGAGACGATCGACGTCAAGCTGATGATTGTTTTCAGCATTAGCAATTGCAGACTGAAGCGCTTTTTTCACTTCAATAGCAATACGACGCTTGGAGAAAGTCAGTTCTGCCAAAGCAGATTCTGCAGATTTCCCACGAATGCTAGCCGCAACCAAGTTTAACTTACGCGGTGAAGTGCGAAGGTTGACAGCAATAGCACGAGCTTCATTGTCAGCTAACGTACTCTCACGTTTTGACTTACTCATTATCTGCCCCTCTTCGCCTTTTTATCTACAGCGTGACCCCAATAGGTACGTGTAGGTGCGAATTCACCGAATTTATGGCCAACCATATTCTCAGTTACTAGAACTGGGATGTGCTTACGGCCGTTGTACACACCAAAAGTCAAACCAACAAACTGTGGCATGATGGTGGAACGACGGGACCATGTCTTAATAATTTCGTTTCGACCCGCGCTACGCACGGTTTCAGCCTTCTTTAAAAGATAGGCGTCAACAAACGGGCCTTTCCAAACGGAACGAGCCATATGGCCATCCCCTCACTTAGCGTTTTTGATGACGGCGACGGATAATTAGTCCATCGGTCTTCTTGTTAGAGCGAGTACGAGCACCCTTGGTAGGTTTCCCCCAAGGAGTGACCGGGTGACGACCACCCGAAGTACGACCTTCACCACCACCGTGCGGGTGGTCCACCGGGTTCATAGCTACACCACGGACCGAAGGACGCTTGCCAAGCCAGCGATTACGCCCAGCTTTACCAAGTTTCTGATTCGAATTGTCCGGGTTAGACACGGATCCAACCGTAGCCATGCATTCGGCGCGTACCATACGTAACTCGCCAGAGTTCAAGCGAATTTGGGCATATCCTGCATCGCGACCAACCAATTGTACATAAGTACCGGCTGAACGAGCAATCTGCCCACCCTTACCAGCCTTTAGCTCGACATTGTGGACGATAGTTCCCACAGGAATCGCGCTAAGTGGCATAGCATTACCAGGCTTAATATCGGTTTTAGCACCAGAAATGACACTATCACCGACCTGCAGGCGCTGAGGAGCCAAGATATAGGCTTGCTCACCATCTGCATATTCGATTAAGGCGATAAACGCCGTACGGTTCGGATCATATTCAATACGCAGAACAGTAGCAGCAACATCAAACTTAGTACGTTTGAAATCGATGATACGGTACGAACGTTTATGACCACCGCCACGACGGCGCATGGTGATCCGACCATTATTATTACGTCCACCTGACTTGTTAAGACCTTCGGTCAATTTCTTGACTGGCTTGCCTTTGTACAAATCAGAGCGATCGATCAGCACCAGGTTTCTTTGACTTGGTGTGACTGGATTAAAAGTTTTCAACGCCATCGGATTAAATTCCCGTCGTCACGTCGATGCTGTCCCCGTCGGACAGGGAAACAATTGCCTTTTTGACGTCGGAACGACGACCAGGGCGACCCTTAAAGCGTTTGGTTTTACCTTTAACGCGAAGCGTATTAATCGCTTCAACCTTAACACCAAACAGACCTTCAATTGCCAAACTGATTTCAGGCTTTGTTGCATCAAGCGGAACTTGGAAGGAAACCTGGTTGTTTTCTGAACCCAGGGTAGCCTTCTCGGTGATGACCGGACGACGGATGATTTCATACATCCGTTCTTTAGAAACGGTCACCGGCTTTGTATTACGTGCGCGTGCTCTGCTCATTTTAGACGCGCCTCCAGCGCTTCAACAGCATCTTTGGTCAGAACCAGAGTGTCGCGACGCAAAATATCAAATACGTTAGCACCCTGCTGAGGCAGAATGTCAATGCAAGGGATATTGCGTGAAGCACGAGCAAAACCTTCATTCACTGTTGCGCCGTCAATAACGAGGGCTGATGTCCAACCCAACGCTGCCAACTTCTTAACAAGAATGGAAGTCTTTGGTTCTTTGACTTCAGAATTATCCAGAACAACCAACTTACCTTCTGCAACCTTTGCAGAAAGAGCAGTTTTAAGAGCAAGAAGACGTACTTTCTTCGGAAGATCGTGTGAGTGATCCTGAACGCGAGGTCCATGAGTAATACCACCACCACGGAAGAGGTTAGCACGAATAGAACCGTGACGAGCGCCGCCACCTTTCTGATTCTTGATCTTACGGGTTGAACCGCGAACTTCGCCGCGTTCTTTAACTTTATGTGTGCCAGCACGACGCTTGGCAAGCTGATAGTTGACCATACGTGCGAGTAGATCGGCACGAACTGGAAGACCGAACACACTTTCGTTCAGTTCAACTTCACCAGCTTTTTTGTTCTCGAGGGATGTAACCGCGATTTTCATGGCTATTGATCCTTCTCTTCAGCAGCAGGCGCTTCAGTACCAGCAGACTTAAGTCCAGCTGGGAACGGAACACCTTCAGGTAGGGCACGCTTTACAGCATCGCTAATGTACACCCAGCCACCCTTGGAACCAGGGATAGCACCTTTAACAAGGATCAGGCCGTTATCACCATCGGTGGCAACGATTTCCAAGTTTTGGGTAGTCACGCGACGGTCACCCATGTGACCAGCCATTTTCTTACCTTTAAACACCTTGCCAGGATCCTGACTGTTACCAGTAGAACCGTGACTACGGTGAGAAACAGATACACCGTGAGTAGCACGAAGGCCGCTAAAGTTATGACGCTTCATCGCACCTGCAAAACCCTTACCGATTGAAGTACCGGTAACGTCCACATACTGACCAGCAACAAAGTGGCCAGCATCGAGCTCAACACCAACGTCCAAAAGGGCATCAGCGGAAACACGGAATTCTGCAGTGTGTTTTTTCGGAGCAACCTTGGCTTTGGCATAATGGCCACGCTCAGCTTTACTCACATTTTTCACCTTGGCTACACCAGAGCCAAGCTGAATCGCAGTGTAACCATCCGCATCTTGTGTACGAACAGCAACAACCTGACAACTGTCTAGCTTCAGAACAGTTACCGGCACATCATTGCCAGCTTCTGTGAAGACACGAGACATGCCAAGTTTTTGCGCAATAAGACCCGTACGCATCGCTTAGCCTTTCAGTTTGATCTCGACATCAACGCCAGCCGCCAGATCGAGCTTCATCAGCGCGTCAACGGTTTGCGGTGTCGGCTCGACGATATCGATAAGACGTTTGTGAGTCCGAATCTCGAACTGTTCACGACTTTTCTTATCAATGTGAGGGCCACGCAATACAGTAAATTTCTCAATGCGAGTCGGAAGCGGTATTGGACCACGAACTTGCGCACCAGTGCGCTTTGCCGTGCCAACAATCTCAGAGGTCGATTGGTCTAGGACCCTGTGATCGTACGCCTTTAGGCGAATTCTAATATTCTGGCTGGACATTATCAGCCACCCTTGATTAACCCGTTCATACCTGATCGATAGAGGAACGCAGTTAACCCCTTTCAGAGTTAATACAAATATTTGTCACATAAAAAAATAGCGACGGTGCGTTCTTTACCAAAACGCGCCGCCGCTATCAATCTTTATTTTATTTTTTTTATTTTGAGATACTTGAAACGACACCAGCACCAACGGTACGGCCGCCTTCACGGATCGCAAAACGCAGACCATCCGTCATCGCGATTGGCGCGATAAGTTCAACGTCCATAGCAATGTTATCACCAGGCATAACCATTTCTGTGCCTTCTGGCAGAGTAACGATACCGGTAACATCAGTTGTACGGA
>MABB01000114.1 GCA_002162915.1 Rhodospirillales bacterium 47_12_T64 | reverse complement strand
AACCTATAACTGGCCTCAGGCTTTGGGTTTTGTTCTGCGTTCAGTAGAGAGCCAAACAGATAAAAATTTTGAAGTGATCATTGCGGATGATGGATCCAGACAGGAAACGATTGATCTTGTTAAGGAGTATGCCAAAAATTCATCAATTAAGATAAGCCACTACTGGCATAAAGATGATGGTTTTCGAGTTGCAGCGGCAAGAAACGGCGCTGTTGAACTCGCAGAGGGTGAGTATGTTATTTTTATTGATGGTGATTGCTGCCTGATGCCTTCTTTCATATCGTCCCATAGAAAGTTGGCTGAAAAAGGCTGGTTTGTCGCTGGAAGACGGGTTTATCTAAAGCGTGGTTTTACGAACAGAGTATTGAAAAAGGGTTGGAGTTTCTTCCGCTGGTCGCGGGCTATTTTATTTTTAATGGGTCTTACAGGCCAGTGTAATCGACCTTTTCAGTTTGTGCCGCTGCTCCAGTCAGATAAAGAACGCAAAAAACAGATGGATAGTTGGGATAAAGTTCAAACTTGTAATCTCGGAGTTTGGAAAGACGACTTTTATAAAGTAGATGGCTTTGATGAAAGTTATGTGGGCCATGGTCTGGAAGATTCTGACTTTACCTTGCGCATCCTTCGCAGTGGAATAAAGCGGATTACAGCGAACCATAGCTCACCCGTACTTCATCTTTTCCACAGTCGGTCTATACCAGAGAGAGCCGATAAAGAGTGCTTAAACCCGCAACGCTTTCAATCCCTTCTGGAAAGCGATCGCTGCACGGCTGTAATTGGTATATCAAGTCGCCAGAATTCTTGATAAGCGAAAACAAATTGGCTATTCCGAAGTCTCTTTTCTGGCAATATCATTGATTTGAGTTGTCTTAAAAAGCTTGGTTGGCAGTTTTATAAATAAAAACAGGACCCCGTTTTAGTATGTCAGAGCTCGGAAAAACACTTATTGTTACGGGTGGTGGATTGGGTGATACCCTGTTTCATCTGCCTTTTATTCGCTCGATACAACAGCGCTCTACCGGGAAATCGGTCGTCCTTGCTTGTAAAAAGGGTCGGGAAATCAGCGAACTTTTTTCCGAGGTCGATATGGTGAGTACGGTGCTGCCGATTGCGCGAGATCAGGATGTTTCTGGTAAAGCTGATTTGCGGCGATTGCGCAATTTAACCAAAGCAGCCGGGATTGAGTCAGCCTTTGTTTTTCATAAATCTACCGGTATCGCATTTGCCATGATGATGGCGGGGGTTAAAAAGAGGTACGGATACTTCTTCAAGGGAGCCTGGAACCGCTTCTTCTTGAATAAAGGGACTTTGACGCCGAAGGTTGTCCCCTTGCCAGCTTTCATGAACCATGCTGCTCTGGTCATGGATGAGGTTGGAATTCCCTACGATTATAGTGATGTTCAATTTCGACAACCTGATCATGTTGTGGAGGCAGCTTTTTCAAAACTTGGGTTGGACGAAAGTACCAGGATGATCGCCTTGGGTGTTAATGCCAGTGCTGAATTTAAGCAGTGGGGTGTGGAAGGTTACTCCGAGATTGCTGAGCGCCTCCTAAAAATATTTTCGGGGCAAATTCTGTTATTTGGCGCGGGGGATGTAAAGCATGTGTCTGAAGGAATACTTGCCAAAACTTCCCAACCTGAACGATTTATAGACCTCACCACAAAAAAAGTACCGCTTCATCACAGTCATGCTTTGTTGCAAAAGTGTGATTTTTATATCGGGAATGATAGTTTTGGTCTGAACCTGGCAGCTATGTCGAGTATTGCAGCGGTTGGAATTTTTATAAAAAGCTATTATTTTTCTTATTCTAACTGGATCAAACCTATTGTTTCCAGCAGTGACCATATCTCTGGCATCACCCCAGATATGGTTTGGAAAGAGGCTTCTCAACTAATAGCGGACTAGCTATTTTCTTGTTGGATAGCCCATAAAAAGAACTAAGGGCAGCGCAAGCGCTGCCCTTATGATTATCTGTTTAGTTTGCCTTCAATGGCATCCCAGATGTCTGCTTCCAGGGTAACGCCATTGAAACGGTTGATTTCCTGAATGCCGGTCGGAGAGGTCACATTGATTTCAGTCATATAATCGCCGATCACATCAATGCCGACAAATAACAGGCCGCGTTCTTTGAGAGTTGGGCCGATTGCAGCGCAGATTTCCCGGTCACGTTCGGTAAGGCCTATAGGGTCAGGGCGGCCCCCGACATGCATGTTGGAACGCGCTTCTCCCTCGGCTGGGACACGGTTGATGGCACCAGCGGGCTCGCCATCGATCAGGATTATCCGTTTATCACCCTTACGAACATCAGACAGGTATAGTTGTGCGATAAGAGGTTCGCGGTAATGCTGGTCGAGGACTTCATAGACGGAGTTCAGGTTCTCATCATCTGGTTTGATGTGAAAGACCCCGGCGCCGCCGTTTCCATAAAGAGGTTTGACGATAATGTCTTTGTACTCTGACCTGAAAGCCTTGATTTCCTCCAGATCACTGGTGATGAGTGTGGGCGGCATAAGGTCTGGAAATTCGGCGATAAATATTTTTTCAGGACAGTTCCGTACCCAGCTTGGATCATTGACGACCAGTGTTTTTGGATGCACATGATCGAGTAGGTGTGTGGCTGTGATATAGGACATATCAAAGGGGGGATCCTGGCGCATCAGGACGACATCTATGTCAGCCAGATCCATTAAGCGAGCATCGCCTAAAGTCGCGTGATTACCTTGTTCCCGGCGGAATTCAACCGGGCTACAACGGGCGTAGACTCTTGAACCTTTCATGGAAAGATCTCTGGCGAGGTAATGAAATAGCTTGTACCCGCGTTTTTGTGCTTCGAGCCCGAGAATAAAGGAGCTGTCGCCATTGATATCAATGGTCGATATTGGGTCCATCTGAATGGCAACGGAGAGTGTCATTGATTTTAATCCGTAGTTGATCAGTTCAATCGTGTTTTTAATTGCCGCAATAGATTGGCGGCTTCAGGATGACCCCTTGGGTCTTCTTCGATCATTAGATAGTGTTCGAGTGTCCCAATTGCAGCCACAATATTATTTAAAAAAGCCTGTAACATTCCCGCTTCCCTCCAGATAGAGGGTTCCTGGGGGGCAATGAGAAGCATTTGTTGTAAAACGGCGAGGGCTTTTTCTGGCTCTTCTGATTCAATAAGGCGAATTTTGACATTATTCTGCAAGCGTAACAAAATACCTCTGTTTGTCACACTGCGTGAATAATCAGACTTAAGTTCAGCTTTTTCGCCAAGGTATTGTTTTAACGTTGTTCGAAGCCATGGTGTGTTTCTGATCATGCCGCGTTCAAAAGGATCAATGATCTGACGGTCTTTCCCCCGAACGATACGAAGTAAAAAGTGTCCGGGAAAGTTAATTCCATCGATTTTCCAACCCAGGGATCGGGTGATGTGCATGTAGAGTATTCCCAAAACAATTGGTAACCCTTTTCGCTGGTCGATCACGGAAATGATATTGGCGTTATTCAGATTGTTGTAATCATCCTTGTCCCCTTTGTAACCATGCAAATCATAAAGCACGGTTTCAATGATGCTTAGAAAGTCACTTAATCTTGGTCCGTCATCATCTGTTTGTAATTGGGACATTAAAGAACGGGCGTCGTTGACAAGGCATTTAAAATGATCCCTGTAGCGATCAAGAGAGGCGGGTTCTCTATCTTTTGCCGCGAGTAGCAGAGCCGTTTCAGCCAAATCGATCTCATCATCATCGGCTTGGCCTATGGCTTGTAGAAACGTCTCAAGCTTTGAAGAGTCTAGTGGTTTTCTATCAAGCATCTTATGTGAACAACAAACATTTACAGGTTTCGTTTTTTGGGTTTTTCCAAGTTTTGATAACCAGGTCTTGGTATCATGAACTGGTTTACTGTGTACGAGAAGGGTTATCCTTCAACACGACATAGCTTACGACTCTTTTGACATAATCGATGTCTTTAGCATGCGCAATCACCCGGTTTACTTCGTTTTCATCCTGAGCAATACCGAGGAGATAAACACTCTGATTCACGGTATCGATATTGTAGTTGATTGAAGTGATTTTTTTGTCAAAAAGGATCGCGGTTTTTAATTGGGTATTTATCCAGACATCCTGGGCGTAATCCGATATTCCGCTGTCATTGTTGATCTCTATCTCGTTGATGACTTCGCGAACACCTGTCGCTTTCCAGGATTGTTTTACAGCGGTGATACGGTGATCAGGTAGCTCTACATTGCCACTAAGCAACACCTTGCCTTCGTTAACCTGAATGTTGACCTTGCGGAAAAGGTTAATGTTTTCCTGTAATAACAAATCATTAATTTCGAGATGGATTTGAGCATCAGTAATAGCTTTGTTGAAAGAGCGTTCCTGGGCGGCAGTATTGGCCGCTGCTGCGCCCACTCCGATCGCTGCACCTGTCGCACTACACCCGCTCAAGATCATGAGACCGAGCAAGCCAAAGGCAATTGTTGTTAATTTTTTCTGTGAACCTGTTTGCTCACGAGACAGGAATTTCTTTGGTGTCCCCATAGTGGTCATAGTGATCTCACTCCTCTTCATGACCTGATATAGTCATTTTGCTTGACTCTTCCTCCCCCATGTCATCCGGGTTGCTTCATCGATCATGTAGGAATATCTACACTTCTCTCTTTGCTCCCGTGCATAAAAACAAGGGGGGGTAAAAATTAATTAAAACAACTATGCTTTAGATAACTCTGTTTCGACCTGACCTTAATTAGACTGCCAAGCATTGGTAATATGATATGGAATAACTGTGGCGCCAATAAGAATTGCATCAAACCTTTTACCTAGAATTTGATAATTTGAATTTTGCTTCAGATAGAGCTCTGACGCTCTGATAATGCGGGCTTTTTGTTTTGATGAAATTGCATGGGCAGCGATCGATTTTGATGCTCGTTTTTTGACTTCAATAAAACAGAGAACATTACCCCTTTTTGCGATCAAATCAATTTCACCTACGCTGGTTTTGTAATTGGTGACAAGAATTTGATAGCCCTTAAAGCGTAAAAACCAGGAAGCAAGCTGTTCGGCATATTTCCCTCTCTTTTGGGCTTCTACTCTTTTAGAATTATGTGGATTTTTTCTCTTCAAAATCAACATCGATCACTTCTGGTTCTCTTTAGACAACTCTAGCGCTCGTTGATAGACTTTCTTTTTGGGCAAACCAGTTATAGTGCTTACGAGTGCGGCTGCGTCTCTCAATGAATTATGTTGAAGTGCGTCTTTTATCTGTGCGTCCAGATCAGATTGGCTGAGTTCAACTGTTTCAGCCGCGGGAGGACCGACCACAACGACGATTTCTCCTTTGGGATTACCTGCTTTTTCATAGTGATCGGCAAGCTCTTGAAGAGTTCCTCTCCGGACTTCTTCAAACATTTTTGTAAGCTCTCGTGTGACAGCTGCCGGACGGTTCCCCAGAACGGCGGTCATATCGGCGAGACTTCCAGCTAATCTATGGGTTGATTCGAAAAAAATCAGAGTTGATGGAATGGAAACGAGCTCTTTGAGTGATTTGCACCGGGCACCCGTTTTGTTTGGTAAAAATCCGTTAAAGAAAAATCGGTCGGTTGGAAGACCTGAGAGGGTTAATGCTGTGATTGGCGCTGAAGCTCCGGGAATAGAGGTTAGTCCGATTCCCTCTTCGATTGCTGTGTTTGCTAGTTTGTATCCGGGATCAGATATCAAGGGCGTACCCGCATCCGATACCAAGGCCACGACATTGCCTTTTTTTACCTTTTCAATAAGGATGGGGCGCACTTTGTCTGCATTGTGTTCGTGATAAGCAATTAAGGGTGCCGTAAAACCAAAGGCTTGGACTAGTTTGCGTGTAACACGCGTATCTTCACAGGCAATGAGGTCTGCGGCCGCAAGTATTTTTTTTGCACGATCCGTAATATCCCCCATGTTGCCGATTGGGGTTGCAACAAGGTAAAGTGCCGCTTCCGGTTTTTCACCAGCGGGAACATTTGCGTTGTTGGCTTGTTCTCCGGTTGATGTTTTATTAGCCCCTATTGTTTTATCAGCAGGGCGATTTGAAGAGGATGAGTGTTTTGAGCTCAACGTTGGCAACTTTCTTGTCTGGGTGCATTGCGATTGTGGGGCGCAGGATTACTACATTACCTGCGATTGTCGTGATTTCGTTGTTTGTTTCCGGCTGTCAGACAACCATGAAAACAGTGCCTGATGCAACGGTTGAAAAGCCTGTGGCTGAAGAAACGGTTGGCGTGAGTGAGCCTGATACTGGACTGATAGAGCCTGAAGTCATTGAAGAACCAGAACCCTTTGCCGATATTCAAACCGAAACAGTCATTATTTCCGATCAAAGAACCAAGGTAGGTTTTCTCCTTCCTTTAAGCGGGCGCCATAAGGCGGTTGGGCAGGCGCTCTTGAATGCAGCTCAATTGGCGCTGTTTGATGTATCCGGCGAAAAATTCGATCTGGTTGTTCGTGATACTGCTGGAACCCCAACGGGGGCGCGACGGGCGATGGAGTCTTTGGTAAGTGAAAGAGTAGATCTTGTCATTGGTCCTCTTTTTGCGACGTCTGTGTCGGCTGTAACACCGCTTGCTCGATCTGCTGGTATCAATGTTCTTTCTTTCTCTAATGACCAGGCTGTCGCGGGGGATGGTATTTATGTTCTCGGTCTCACCCCCGAAGAGCAAATTCGCCGGGTTGTCGATTATGCGGCCGCACAAGGGCTCCGAAGAGTAGCTGTATTTGCACCGGATAATGTTTATGGACGTCGCATCGTGAGTGCATTGCAGATCCAGTCCTATGGATCGGGTGTTGAAATTACCCGGCTGGGCTTCTTTAATCCTGATGTTCAGGATTTGACAGAAGAGGTCAAAGCTATTGCAAATTACGATCAGCGTCATCAAGCTCTCCTGTCTCAAAAAGCAAATTTGAAGGGGAGAAAAGACGCGGCCTCTCGTAAGGCTTTAAGGCGCTTAAGGGGTCGAGATACTCTTAATCCTCCGGACTATCAGGCAATCATTATTCCTGTGGGAGGGAAGCAGTTGCTTACTGTTGCTCCCTTGTTAAATTATTTTGATGTTGACCCCAGCCAAGTGAAGTACCTTGGCACAGCTCTTTGGAATAACCCAAAGCTGGGTCGCGAACCTGCTTTGGTTGGAGGTTGGTACGCAGCACCTTCTCCAGCACATTGGGACAGCTTTAAAGATCGATATCGCGTTCTTTATGGCAAGGTCCCTCCCCGGATTGTGTCTCTGGCTTATGATTCCGTCGCCTTGGCAGCGGTTGTCGCAAGACAAGCCGAAAGCCAGTCTGTGGCTGTGAGTTATTCGCAGTCTGTTTTGACTAACCCGCAGGGTTTCTCTGGCCTTGATGGTGTATTCCGTCTTCATACGGATGGTCGGAGTGAGCGTGGTCTAGCTATATTGACCCTTGAACGGGATTTAATAAACGTGGTTGAACCAGCTCCTGTCACTTTCACACCGTTGGTAAACTAGCGCTGTGATGAGCGACCATACACGTATTTCTGGAGTCCAAGTGTGACAGAGAAGAACTATAAAAATTGTAAACTTGGCGGATCTTTAGTGGACGATGAAAGTGATTGTTGTTTTGGCCTTCCTAAGCTGGGCAAGAGCGGTCTGGAGAACTTAAGCGAGATTTTTAGAACCCTGGGAGATGAAGGTCGCCTCAAGTTGTGTCTATGTTGTTTTGAGAACCCCTGTTCGGTAAATGAGCTTTCCGAATCGACGGGACAATCCCAGTCTTTAACCAGCCATAACCTGCGACAATTGCGAGAAGCGCGGATATTGGTATCTCGTAAAGAAGGTCGGCGTGTACTCTATGAACTCGCCGATGATCATATCCGCCATGTTATTGCCGATATGGCTCACCACGTACTGGAAGAACACACTTAACCCAAGCTGGTAACCCAAGCTGGTAACCCAAGCTGGTAACCCAAGCTGGTAACCTAAGCTGGCTCAGTTGGTTAAAGCCCTAATGTGTGAACTTTTCCTCACCATTGTCATGGGATTGGAATGTTGGGGACTTGACTATTCTAACATATGAAAATATGTTCATATGAATTATTGTTCATATATAGGTATATTATGTCTCATAGTCTTTCATTTGCTGACTACATGCCAGAAGCAGAAAACTGTTCGGATTGTCGGAAGAAGATTTTTGACCGCCTGACAGGACTACCGGGAATTGTGGAGTTGGAAGTTACCCGCAAGGTCGTTGCCTGGGCTGGAGGTGAAGAATCCAGATCCGTTATCGAACAGGTGCTGGCAGAACTTAAAGCGGTTCACCATCACCGTTCCTGGATTGTTGGGGGGATGGACTGCCCAAGCTGTGCCAAGTCTATCGAGAAGGCTATTGAGCGCGCTTCTGGCGTCCACACAGCCCGGATTTCTTATGCGCGTGAGAGATTAAGTACAGATTTTGATCCAGCTCTGGTATCTGCTCAACAACTCGAAGGAATTGTGAAGGGCCTTGGGTACAGCTTGGCAAATGATCATGTTAGCGATGCCAATGCATCAGATGAAAAAAAGAGAAAATCCAGCTGTTGCTCAGGACAAGCTGAAGGCCACAGTCATGAACTCTCGGCCAACGAAACTGAGATAGCACCAGGACTTACCGACAGGTTAAGAAACATCCTGGGCCAAAGTTGGAGTAAGGTCGCTCTGGCGGGAGGATTCTTGGCTATTGCAGTCGTTTTGAGCCAAATTTGGCCTGAGAATTCAAGAGTTTTCTATAGTGTTTCAGCACTTATTGGCATGGTGCCTATTTTCATAAACACGCTGAGGTCTGTTCGTTATGGCCAGTACTTCGGCATTCAAACCCTGATGACTGTCGCCGCCATCGGTGCGTTATTTCTTGGCGAAGCCCTCGAAGCTTCAATGGTTTTATTTCTCTTTTTGATTGGTGAAGCCCTGGAGCAAAGAGCAGCGAATAAAGCGCGTGAAGGCGTCACACTGCTCTTGGAGTTACAGCCAAAGAAAGCCCGCCTAATTCCCGACCTAATGCCTGGAACCCATAGTCATGAGGTTCCTGCTGAAACACTGTCGATTGATGATGTGATCGAAGTTCGTCCGGGTGAAAGGCTCCCTGCGGACGGGGTCGTTTTAGATCAGATGGCTATTTTGGATGAATCGGCACTTACCGGAGAATCTATACCTCGTAACAGAGAAGGTGGTGAAGTTGCACTGGCTGGCGCTTTGGTACTCGAAAGGTTAACCCGGTTTCGGGTTTCCTCTGAGGCAGGTGATAACACTCTCGACCGGATTATCCGCCTGATTGAAGAATCAGAAGAGCACAAAGCGCCTGTTGCACGATTTATCGACCGTTTCTCTTCCTGGTATACCCCTGCGATGATGATTGTGGCGTTGTTGGTTGCTGTGCTTCCACCGCTATTATTTGATGAAATCTGGTCAGTATGGATTTACAAGGCTTTGACTTTGCTAATTATTTCATGCCCCTGTGCGTTGGTTATATCGGTTCCTGCTGCGGTAACTTCATCCCTTGCAGCTTCAGCCCGTAATGGGCTTCTGATAAAGGGGGGTGCTGCCTTAGAGATACTGTCTCGGGCGAAGTCCATGGCTTTTGACAAGACCGGAACTCTGACAGAGGGAAAACCTAGGGTAACGGATGTGGTCTCTCTTGGTGATGAAATGGAGATGATCACACTTGCCGCCGCTGTTGAAAGGGGCTCAAGTCATCCTCTTGCCACAGCTGTTGTGACCTGTGCCGAGCAAAAAAGTATCATTATTCCCTCTGTTTCCAATGCTCAGTCTATCACTGGGAAGGCTGCGATTGGTGAGGTTCATGGACAGCGAATAGCGGTGGGATCGACCGATTACTTTGCTGAAGATCTTGCCAGAAACAGTGAATTGGCCAGTAAGGCTAAAGAGTTTCTTGAGCAGGGAAAAACCGTTGTTGCAGTTTGTGTTGACGAGAAGATAAGCGGTATTTTAGCGATTAGGGATGAGCCGCGTGATACTGCAGCTCGTGTATTAACTGAGTTGAAAGATCTCGGGTTAGAAACTGTTATGCTTACCGGTGACAACCCAAAAACCGGAGCGGCACTCGGGCAGCAACTCGGTCTTTCTGTGAAAGCCGGGTTAATGCCTCAGGATAAATTGAGCGAGATTGAAAGCCTCCGTCAGAGCGGTATCGTTGTTATGGTTGGCGATGGCATCAATGATGCTCCGGCTTTGAAAGTTGCTGATGTCGGCATTGCCATGGGTGGTGGAACCGATGTGGCTTTGGAAGCTGCGGATATTGCCCTTATGCAAAACCGTTTGGAAGACCTTCCGAGTTTGATCCGTCGCGGAAGAGCAACCATGGCAAATATCCATCAGAACGTTGCTCTTGCACTTGGTCTAAAAGGAGTTTTCCTAGTGACAACTCTGTTAGGTATGACGGGATTATGGATGGCTGTGGTTGCTGATACCGGGGCTACCGTCCTGGTAACGCTTAATGCCCTGCGTTTGTTACGGAATCGCCCGTAATTCAATCCAGCTTTGCCGCGAAATTATCCGGCAGATCGGCAATGTGTCTGTATTTGTCGAACTGCTGGATAATGAGGTCCAAGCGCTCTTGCGGAGTGGGAGGATGTTGAGGATCAAGCAGAGGCTCACAAAGCGGATCAAGCCCCGCATTTTGGAATTCGAGAGAAAGGCTCAGTCGCGGCGTTTTTGCTGAGTTGTGACTGCGCCCTCCCCAATGGAATAAATCTTGTCGCCAGCCAAGAAGAGATCCTGCCCTTGCTGGTAAACAGAGAATGTCTTGTAACGGAATCTGTGAAGGATCTGTAACCGGGGTATCGTATTCTTTCTCGCAACTGAGCGGGAGAACAGACATACAGCCATTTTCAGGCGTGGCCTCGGTTAGGGGGAGCCAGAGACTGAGAGAGACCAGCATTTCCTGTCCATAGAGCTCAATAACCGACTGATCCGCACTATCACGGTGGGGAGGCCACCCCTTCCCTTTTCCCGGCTCAATGTACCAGGCCCAGAAATGAGGGAGAATTCGGTAATCGTCGCCGAGAAAGTTACACAGGAGAGTGCGGGCTTTGAGAAATAAAGACCAGGTTTCATCATAGACATAGATAAAAGCCTGCGGGATACCCTGTTCGTGGAAGTGTTCCATGGCAAGACGTAGAGGAGAAAGCTCTTCTTCCGAATAGAGGGCCTGACAATTCAGGTAACCATCCTGCCAAAGGCTATCCGAAACCTTGCTCAAGCACTTTTCATCAATCCCGGCAA
Source organism: Rhodospirillales bacterium 47_12_T64 (assembly GCA_002162915.1). Lineage (GTDB taxonomy): Bacteria > Pseudomonadota > Alphaproteobacteria > Kiloniellales > Kiloniellaceae > Kiloniella. The sequence continues at coordinate 3,204 of MABB01000114.1, read as the reverse complement.
GTGGCGAACACTTAAGTTTATTGGTTGTAATAGACAGTTGTGGATTAAGCGTACGCCAGAAATCGATATTTTTAAGTTGATCTGGATTGGTCTTCATTACCTCAGTACCCGGACAAAATTTGGCACTTGTATGTTTATGACATGATGCGCTTTAAGGCAGCATCCAGTATGGATCGTGCCATTGCCTGAGCAGTGTCTGTCAGGAGTTTACCTTCGTCAGCTTTGGGTCCGGCAAGTTTTTCTAATATATAATCTGACGGGAGATCTTCGATACCTGCGGCAATAACATCTGGATGAGATTTCAATTCTTTGATGAGAGAGATACAGCCCAGCCATTTGTGAGTCAGGGTTTGAATGACCCGATCTTTATCTTGTGTCATTTGTTCAAGTTTGCTTGAGGGATCTAAATCTGAAAACTCAGATCGTCTCATTGCTTGTGCGTAAATGACTTCAGCAGCTTTTTCCAGATTAATCATGGCCCATTCCTCTGTTTAGGACTTTGTCTCAGAAATGCTCTGTTGAGGCAACCAACTGAATACATAATGTTCTGGATTTAATGCCGTCTCACCAGTCGGAGGAAAGTTGTCGGTAAGAGTCAAAAGAGCCTGTGGGTGAGATTAAGGAATGACAATAGGTGATAAAAAAATCTGGGGATTTACTTGTTGAGAGACTGTCACGGGCGAAGGGAAGCATTACTCGCAGGTAGTGGTAATCGCCTTCATCAATTGAATAGGATACTTCCCAAACCACAGGCTTTGCGGCTTCAAAGGTGGTCTTGAACTCGGCAAAATGTTTTTGATAAATCTCTTTTGGCGTACCATCGAGCAGGCTGTGTCCTGCGAGGTCTTCGTTTGAGGAGGCTGAAATTTCAGTGCCATCGAGACGATAGAGGAAATCTAAGGGATCCTGCTTGATCTCAACAACACAAAGGCGTCCGAGAAAATCTCGAAAATTAACGGGGTTTAATTCACTTTTTAAAGGAAAGTTGTTTTCCGACTTTAACCGTTTCCAAATTCCCAGGAGATTTTGAACTTCCTCTGGGGCATCGATAAACTCTGAAAGAGACGAGTGATACTGATAGCTGGACATGTATTAAATCTGAATTTTATTGAAGATAATGTCAATCGATCAGTTGGGACTAAACATCTAGTATGGGGGTTAATAATTGCTGATCCCTTAAGGGAGTTGATATGAAGAAGAGTGGTAAGTAAGAAATCAAGCGAGTAGGTATGCAAGGAGGCTGTTCAATCGTGCTCTTCCGGCCGACGTGGCCCAGATTTTATCAGTATTGACGACGAGAAGTTTTTCATCGCAAAGCTGGTTAAGCCTTGATTGGTTTATGAGACTATTTAACTCATCACCGGTTTCATCACTAATGGCTTTTAAAGATATACCTTCTTCGAGGCGAAGCCCCATCATCATCATTTCTTCGAACCGTTCCGTTGACGAGACGGTACTGTAGGTTCTGGTGGCATGTCCTGCTTGTTCGACCGTATTGATCCAGATTTCTGGTGCGCGGTGTTGCCTTGTTGCCATTTTCTTACCCAATGGATCTTCACAAGCAAGGGTTAAACGGCCATGAGCGCCGGGCCCGATACCTATATAATCACCGTATTTCCAATAAGTTAGGTTGTGGCGACTTTCTTGGTCAGGGCGGGCATAATTTGAAATTTCGTAATTAGGCATACCCTTTTTATCCATAACCTCGTTTGTCAGATCATAGAGTTCAGCAGCGGTGTCTGGATTAAGCTCTGTGAGCTCACCCCGACGTCGTGCTCCGTGAAAAGCTGTGTTTTCTTCAATGGTTAACTGGTAGAGAGAAAGGTGCTCGGTTCCCTCTCCCAGAGCGCGTTCCAGCTCTTGTCGCCACGTACTCTTATTTTGTCCGGGACGTGCATAGATGAGGTCAAAAGAGAAGCGTTCGAAATTTTTACGTGCGATATTAATAGCCGCAAGGGCTTCCTGAGCAGAGTGTTCGCGGCCAAGAAAGTGTAGGTCGTCGTCATTCAACGACTGGATGCCAAGAGATACCCTGTTGATGCCTGCCTGGGCAAAGGCTGCGAACTTATCTGCTTCTACAGAGGTGGGGTTAGCTTCCAGGGTGATCTCTAGGTCATTGCGGCTTGGCCAGTGTTGGCGGATGCGTTCAATCAGAGCCTGAGCGGTTTCTGGTGCCATAAGCGATGGCGTTCCGCCACCAAAGAATATCGAACTGACAATACGGCCTTCACCACCGTTTTTTTTCAGCAGCTCGGCATAGTGATCGAGTTCTTGCAATAAGGCTGCGCGCCAGCGTTCTTGAGAAACGTCTTCTCGTACATGACTGTTGAAATCACAATAGGGGCATTTTTTCAGGCAAAAAGGCCAGTGAATGTATATCCCAAACCCTCGCCTGGCTGCTGCGGGTAAGCGGTTGGATGATTGTAAAGATGTGACCATTTATATGCCTGATATTGAAGGGAGTAGATTCAATTGTTTGCTCTCCCTTCTAGATAAAGGACTGAATGTGTCAGCCATTTTTGTTTTTGGGCCCTGACATAAGTCTAACACAGGTCGCGTTTGCTTAAGCTTGAAATTTCTCTTTGACGAGAAGAGCAAAAGCCCGTGCGCGGTGACTCATGGAGTGTTTACGCGACGGGGCCATCTCTCCAAAGGTAATGCTTTCGCCCTCTGCCTGAAAAACGGGATCATAACCAAAGCCTGAAAGACCTCGGGCTGGATGAACGATTGTGCCATCCACACGACCTTCAAAAACGTCGGTTCTGCCATCAGGCCAGGCGAGACACAGAGCACAGATGAAATAGGCTGCACGGTTATCGTTGCCGTTTTGGGCAGCGGTTTGAAGCTCTTCTTCGACCTTGGCCATAGCAAGAGAAAAGTCTTTGTCTGGACCAGCCCAACGGGCGGAATAAATTCCGGGATCGCCATTGAGCGCGACAACTGCCAGGCCACTGTCATCTGATAATGCAGGAAAACCTGATTCCTTTGCCGCCGCAAGAGCCTTGATTTCGGCATTAGCGGCAAAGGTTTTGCCGTCTTCGACGGGTTCAGGCAGGCCGAGATCACCCGCAGAAATAACATCAACCCCGTAGGGTTCGAGGAGTTCTGCTATTTCCCGAAGCTTGCCAGGATTGTGGCTTGCAAGAACCAGCTTGCTACCGCGTAATGATATATCGGCCTGTGCCATGACCATCTCCAATAGAT
>MABB01000112.1:13074-14419 GCA_002162915.1 Rhodospirillales bacterium 47_12_T64 | reverse complement strand
CAAGAAACTATCGCAGATGGATATTTATCGGAGCCCCCTTAACTCCTAATGCCTTAAACGGTGGCGAGGCAGCATTTCAGGAGTTTCATAACGTCTATATTGAGCCAAGTGCTTTTGAATATTTTGCCGAAACAGGCAAATGGGCTAATGGAACTCAAATCGCCAAAGAACTCACTCTGATCCGTAAAGGAGACGACTGTAATCCAGCCACCGGAGCCTGTTCAGAAGTTTCAGGAAATGGATATTTCCAAGGTGAATTCTCTGGCCTTGAACTAACAGTAAAAGACACTGAACGTTTCGCCGGTGAACCTGGCGGATGGGTGTATTACAGCTTCGGTCATCATCAACCACCCTATGCAAAATCCGCTCAGGCATTTCCAACGGAATCCTGTAATTCCTGCCATGAGGCATCTGCAGATACTGATTTTGTGTTCACCCAGTTCTATCCGGTACTACGGGCAGTAATACCAAAACAATAAGTTGAAATTTTATTGAGCTATATCTGCTTTATGTACAACTAAAAGCTAAAGCAAAAGGGCGTAGCTTGAAGCTACGCCCTTTTGCTTACACAAAAAAACGTGGATAAGCTTAGCGAAGGACGCCGCGGCCTGCATAGTGAGCCATAGAGCCCAATTCTTCCTCGATCCGGATCAACTGATTGTACTTTGAAATACGATCAGAACGAGAAAGAGAGCCTGTTTTGATTTGTCCACAATTTGTCGCAACTGCAAGATCAGCAATTGTGCTGTCTTCCGTTTCACCTGAACGGTGTGACATTACAGAAGTAAAGCCAGCCTTGTGCGCCATATCCACAGCTTCCAATGTTTCTGAAAGCGTACCGATCTGGTTTACCTTGATCAGGATTGAATTGGCGGTACCCGTTTCAATACCACGGATAAGGCGCTTAGGATTGGTTACAAAGAGATCATCACCAACCAGCTGAACTTTATCCCCGATAGCTTCTGTCAAAGACTTCCAGCCATCCCAGTCGTCTTCGTTCATACCATCTTCGATTGACAGGATTGGATAGCGATTTGCCAAATCCTCGAGATAGCGAACCATCTCATCAGAACCAAGGGATTTACCCTCGCCCGCTAGTTCATACTTGCCATCTTTGAAGTATTCGGATGCCGCACAATCAAGCGCCAACATCACGTCATCACCGAGATTGTAGCCAGCATTCGCGACTGCTTTGGTGATGAATTGAAGAGCTTCATCTGTAGAAGCCAGACTTGGCGCAAAACCACCTTCGTCACCAACATTGGTGTTATGGCCTGCATCACTGAGAGATTTCTTCAAGGAATGAAAAATCTCTGCACCCATACGGATTGCATCGGACCCAGAG
>MABB01000112.1:0-13061 GCA_002162915.1 Rhodospirillales bacterium 47_12_T64 | reverse complement strand
GCATCACCATGAATTCCTGGATATCAATCGGGTTATCCGCATGCGCGCCACCGTTGATGATGTTCATCATCGGAACCGGAAGTGTACGGGCAAAAGCACCACCAACATAACGATAGAGCGGCAGCCCAGCATCTTCGGCTGATGCTTTGGCAACAGCGAGACTAACGCCAAGAATTGCATTGGCACCAAGGCGGGATTTGTTTTCAGTGCCATCAAGATCAATCATGACTTGATCGACCAGGAGCTGATCTTCACCGTCAAGGCCGATGAGAGCTTCAAACAGCTCTTCATTTACAGCCTTAACTGCTTTTTGAACGCCCTTGCCCAAATAGCGGCCTTTGTCTCCATCCCGTAATTCAACAGCTTCATAGATGCCCGTAGAGGCACCAGAAGGCACTGCAGCACGTCCGAAGGCACCACTTTCTAAAAGAACGTCAACTTCTACGGTCGGATTTCCACGAGAATCGAGGATCTCACGACCTTTAATGTCGATGATCGCCGTCATTTTATTCTATCTCCGTCAAGAAAGTTGAGGCACAGAGAGGGTGCAGGCCTCGGTATAATTATTAAGCAATAGACACCGGATGTGCCTTTGCAAGTTTATCAAATTCAACCAGAACCGAAAGAAGCTCTGGAAGCTCTTGCACAGGGATCATATTCGGCCCGTCTGAAGGGGCTTTATCAGGATCCTGATGTGTTTCCATAAATACACCTGCAACACCTGTGGCGATTGCCGCACGCGCGAGAACAGGTACAAACTCGCGTTGTCCGCCAGAACTGGCACCTTGTCCTCCCGGTTGAGCAACTGAGTGCGTGGCATCAAATATTACCGGGCAACCCGTTTGAAGAGCCATGATTGGAAGGGAGCGCATATCTGATACAAGCGTATTGTATCCAAAAGAAGCTCCGCGCTCACACACCATGACATTATCATTACCTGAATCGATGATTTTTTGCGATACATTTTTCATATCCCAAGGGGCAAGGAACTGACCTTTTTTTACATTAATCGCCCGGCCAGTGTTTGCTGCTGCAATCAAAAGATCTGTTTGGCGACAAAGGAAAGCTGGGATTTGCAAAATATCTACGACTTGAGCAACAGCGTCACACTGATCGGCAGAGTGAACGTCCGTGAGAACCGGACAACCAAACTTGCTTTTTATTTCCTCAAAAATAGGAAGCGCATCGTCCAGCCCAATACCTCGTTGAGCATTAAGACTGGTACGATTGGCTTTATCGAAAGAGCTTTTGTAAATCAGGGGAAGAGAAAGTTTATGACAGGCAGTACTTAAAGCTTCTGCCATTTCCAGCGCATGTTCCCGGCTTTCCATCTGGCAAGGACCTGCGATCAATACAAATGGCAGATCATTTCCAAAGGTAACGCCACCAACCTTTACATGACGTGATTGAAGTCCTGCATGCACTGTCATAAATTATGTCTTTCTGTTCTACCCTGTTATTTACACCACTCAGTTATACCAGGCGGGATTGTTCGATCGCAGCCTTCACAAAAGACGTGAAGAGTGGATGAGGTTCGAAAGGCCGGGACTTCAGTTCAGGATGGAATTGAACCCCGATAAACCAAGGATGACCTTCAAGTTCGACAATCTCGGGAAGTCCACCATCAGGTGAAAGACCAGAGAACGTCATACCAACGGCCTCAAGCTTTTCACGATAATTGATATTTACTTCATAACGATGACGGTGACGCTCTTCGATCATCTCCTGACCATAAGCTTCACGAGCCCGCGAGCCTTCGCTCAAGGCACAAGGATATGCCCCAAGACGCATTGTCCCGCCGAGATTGCTCCCATCAGAGCGTTGCTCAAGCTCGTTTCCACGGGCCCATTCGGTCATAATACCAACCAACGGTTCTTCACAAGGTCCGAACTCAGATGAGCTTGCATCCTTGATTCCAGCAAGATTTCTTGCGGCATCAAGAACAGCCATCTGCATACCAAAACAAATGCCGAAATAAGGTACATTGGTTTTGCGGGCGAACCCGGCAGCAGCAATTTTACCTTCGGAACCACGCTCACCAAAACCACCGGGAACAAGAATGCCATGAACATTCTCAAGCGCTTCTACAGCGCCCTCGCCTTCGAAGATTTCAGAATCGAGCCAGTTTATTTTGACCTTAACGTTATTTGCAATACCACCGTGCGTGAGAGCTTCGGCCAAGGATTTGTATGCATCCAAGAGCGACGTGTATTTGCCAACAACACCGATCGTAACTTCACCGTCAGGCTCACGAATAGTCTGAGTAATACTATCCCAACGTTCCAGGTTTAATTCTTCGCTCATATCAAGACCGAAGTGACGCAATACTTCGTCGTCGAGGCCGCGCTCGTGATAAGCACGTGGCACAGCATAGATCGTATCAACATCAAGTGCTGGAATGACGGCAGCTTCCCGGACATTACAGAACTGAGCTATCTTGCGAAGTGAGCCCTCAGGAATTTCCTGCTCACACCGACACAACAACATATCAGGCTGAATACCGACAGACTGTAATTCCTTTACCGAGTGCTGTGTCGGCTTGGTTTTCAACTCACCAGCAGCTCTCAAATAAGGGATCAATGTCAGGTGAATGAAAAGGCTGCGTTCACGGCCGAGTTCATTCCCAAGTTGGCGGATAGCCTCCAGAAACGGAAGCCCTTCGATATCACCAACAGTTCCTCCGATCTCGCAAAGAATAAAATCTTCGCCATCCAGATCAGACATCACAAACTCTTTAATTGCATTAGTGATGTGAGGAATAACCTGAATGGTCGCGCCAAGATAATCTCCACGACGTTCTTTAGCCAGAACCCCGGAATAGATCTTACCCGTTGTGACATTATCACTTTTACTCGCGGATACACCCGTATAGCGTTCGTAATGACCAAGATCCAGATCGGTCTCGGCGCCATCATCGGTTACGAACACTTCACCATGCTGGTAAGGGCTCATCGTTCCGGGATCAACATTGAGATATGGATCAAGCTTGCGAAGGCGGACCTTGTAGCCGCGTGCCTGAAGCAGCGCACCAACAGCCGCGGAGGTCAAACCCTTCCCCAAAGAAGAAGCAACACCACCGGTAATAAATATAAAGCGCGTCATGAAAATCGTTGTCACTTAAAAGCAGTTTCAACAAAACCGGGACCCTAACGGTCCCGGTCAATGATAGTACGTATCGGATGTAATCCGAAACTTATTCTGAAACCGGCGGAGCAACGGGTTGCTCACTCTCGGTTGGAGCCACTGGTGCGATAATATCATCAGCAATAGAACGTGTGCTACCTGTATCAGCAAGTATGGTCAACAGAAGGCTTGAAGCGATAAATGCCGCAGCAAGTATGGCTGTTGTCCGCGTCAGAAGATTTGCAGTACCCTGACCCGTCAGGAATCCACCGAAACCGCCAGCGCCACCTCCGCCGCCACTTCCGCCCATACCAAGACCGCCACCTTCGCTCTTTTGAACGAGGACGACGCCAATAAGCGACAGGGTAATCAACAAATGAATGACCAATAGAACTTCGTTCATCGTTAGTAGTCTCTCAAAACTTTCCGGGACTTTTCATCCCAAACCAACACACAAATTAAGACCTCGTATCATCGAATAGATACAAAACATCTGCATGCCTATGAAGATCTTTACAGGCTATTTAGCCTTTTCCAATCGATATGGCTAGGGTCATCTGACACCAATAGCCCAAAAATCTTCAACTTTTAAACTTGCACCACCAACCAGAGCGCCATCAACATTCGAAACCGCGAGCAATTCCGCCGCGTTAGACGGTTTGACTGACCCACCATAAAGGATGTTAATTTTTTGAGCGGCTTCATCACCAAATCGAGTTACAAGTAAATCTCGAATAAAGTTATGAACCTCGGCAACATCATCCGGAGTAGCCGTTTTTCCTGTGCCAATTGCCCAAACGGGCTCATAGGCCAGAACAATACGATCAGGATCAGTATTTTCGGGCAAAGAATCTTTAACCTGCTCTTCGATTACTTTGAGAGTATTGCCGGAAACACGTTCTTCTTCGGTTTCTCCGATACAGATGATCGGAGTCAAACCAGCTTCCAACGCAGCAGCACTCTTGGCCTTAACATCTGCATTGGTCTCTCCGTGATCAGTCCTTCGCTCCGAATGACCTGTCAAAACATACCCACAGCCAAGATCATTCAACAACTCAGCTGATGTGTCACCTGTATGAGCGCCAGATACGTTGGCGTGGCAATCTTGACCACCAACCGCCAGTTTCGTATTTTTCGTTTGGGCAAGAACAGATCCGAGTAAAGCTGCTGGTGGGCAAACGACAAAATCAGCAGAGGCGTCTTCCTGCTCAATTTTTGATAACAGTCCACTTACCAACTCTGAAGCAAAGGAAACTGAACCATTCATTTTCCAGTTACCGGCAATGAGTTTACGCACCATAGTCGATTCTCCCTGTGAGATATATGCGTGAAATATCGGCATACCTATACAGTCTAGCTTCGAACAAACCAAGACCGAAGAGGCAAATCCATCCATATTTGAGGTTCAGTATTTTATCGAAAGGGATCTCAAGTATCGTGCTGAAGGGATTATCTTTAAAAACGCTGTTGCCCCAAGATAGCTCCATCCTTAATATGCCCGCACGATTATATATTATTCAATCTTTCTGTAGAATTCTCACGGGTAAGTTATGGCTCATAAAAAACCAGGCCTTTTTAAGCGTATTGTTGTTATCGCTCTTTTCTCTCTATTGATCCTGAGCTTTGCCGCTTGGGGAATCCAGGACATATTTTTGAATCTGGGGTCAAATCAGGTCGTCGCCAAAGTTGGAGAAATAGAAGTCACCCAAACTGACTTTTCCAATAGTCTTTCTCGTGAAACCAGCGCAATATCTCAACAGTTGGGACGCTCTATTGATTTTCAGGAAGCACAACAGCTGGGGCTTACCAACCGGGTAATATCACGTTTAGTTAGCCAGGCATTGTTTACACTTCAATCCAATGAAATGGGAATGACCGTTTCCGAGGCACAATTAAAGCAGGAAATCTTAAAAATTCCGGCCTTCAAGAATGAGCTCGGCGACTTTGATGCCAATCGTTTTCAAAATACGCTCTATCAAGCTGGCATATCTGAAAGTACATTCCTGACGGACCTGGCTAAGGATATTGAGCGACAGCAAATAAACGACGCCATTACCAAAGCCATTCCCGTACCACAAAAATTAGCCGAACAACTCTATAGCTACACCACCGAAAAACGTCTGGTTGATTATATTGAGATCCCCTATTCTCGCTTTGACGGTATGTCAGCTCCATCCGACGCAGAGCTTGGTACTTACTATGAAGATGAAAAACAAAACTATCTGGCCCCTGAGTTCAAAGCCGTAAGTTATCTCCACCTGGATCCAAAAGAAGTTGCCAAAACGGTTACTCTTACAGAAGAACAAATCGAGGAAGAGTTTCTTGCGCAAAAAGAAAACCTCTCTCTTCCTGACCGTCGCAACTTGGTTCAAATACTCCTCACAGACGAGGCACAGGCAAAAGAAGCTCAGGACAAGATTTTAGGCGGTGCAGATTTCAATGCGGTTGCCAAAGAGCTAACCGGCTCCGAAGGGATCGACCTTGGCGTGATGGAAAAAGCTGATCTCTTACCTGAATTGGCAGAAGGAGTTTTTGCCCTTGAGACCACAGGTATTACAGCACCCATTCAATCGCCTCTTGGTTGGCATGTGATCTCAGTTCTGGAAATTTCACCTGCAAGAGAAGCTGTCTTCGAAGATGTACGTGAACAAGTCACCAAAGATGCCGCTCTGCGTGTTGCCACTGACGAATTGATCTCGCTTGCAAATCAGCTGGATGACGAGATTGCGTCAGGTGCAAACCTTGATGAAGCTGCGACCAAACTTGGTCAGGTTATATCAAACTACGAATCTATTGACGCGGAAGGCCGTGACCGCGACGGCTTCCCCCTCATTGGCTTGGCCGAAAACAATAAATTTCAGGAAATTCTTGGACAAACAGGTACAGACGACGACAGTCTTCTTACCGAACTTGATGACGGTGGTTATTTCATCCTCAAGGTAAATTCCATTACCCCTGCAGCTCCTCGTCCGCTTCAGGAAATCAAATCAGAGCTCACACAGGCCTGGTTTGAAAGCCGTCGGAACAAAGAAGCAAAAGCTATCGCAGAAAAACTGGCCGACGAGTCTCGTAACGGAACAGCGCTTCAAGCAGTAACGGATGAAGCGGCTGAGCTCATCCAGTTTGGCGTTGAGATCAATCGTTTTTCCTCAAACGTTGGTGAAGCGCTCGCACCTGCTCTTGTCAGAGACATATACAAAGCCAAAAAAGGTGATGTTCTGACAGGCCAAGCCGATGGTGGATACCTCATTGTTACATTAAGTGGCATTGAGCAACCAGATTTGAGCAATCAATCAGAGCAAGTCGATGCCATGAAAAGTTCTGTCGAAGGTTCATATAAAAGCGATATTTTCGCCCAGTATCTTTCTGCGCTTAGAGAAGATTTTGGTGTAGAGATTAACCAGTCCTCCATTGAACAGGTTATCAACCCTTATGGCACGTCTCCGTACTAATGGCTGATCCGATTACATATGAGGTTTTCTCAAAGATCTATGAGAAAAACAAACCTCAAGTCGTCTGGACGACACTGATTGCCGATTTGGAAACGCCAGTATCCGCCTTTCTTAAGCTTGCCGAGCAGAGAGAAAACAGCTTTCTTTTTGAATCTGTAGAAGGCGGCAATACAATCGGTCGTTACTCTTTTATCGGTTTCGATCCTGATTTGGTCTGGCGCTGTAACGGGGCCAAAGCCGAAATCAATCGAAAGTACAAGACATCACCAGAAGCTTTCGAGATTGAAAACGATACCGCCCTTGAAAGCCTCCGTAAGCTGGTAGCCGAGTGCAAGTTTGATCTTCCAGAAGACTTGCCTCCGATGGCAGCTGGCATCGTTGGTTATATGGGGTATGAGACCGTCAGGCAGATGGAACACCTGCCCACTGACAATCCTGATCCCTTGGGATTACCAGAAGGCATGTACCTTCGCCCGACAGTCACGGCCATTTTTGATCGGGTAGAAGATCAAATTCTGGTAACAACAGCGGTTTGGCCGGAAGACGACATTTCTGCAAGGAAAGCTTTTGAAAAGGCACACGACAGACTTGCTGCTGTAACAACCGATTTTAATGCACCACTCGTACATAAACCTGAGATTTTCGAAGGGGATCTGGTTCTACCGGAAACGGCCTCGAATCTTTCGCGTGAAGAATTTCATGGCATCATCGATAGAGCCAAGGAATACATCCTGGCTGGCGATGTCTTTCAGGTCGTTCTTTCCCAAAGGTTTTCAGTCCCCTTTACTCTTCCTCCCTTTGCGCTATATCGCGCGTTGAGAAGACTTAACCCATCGCCCTTCTTGTTCTATTTAAACTTTGGCAATTTCTCCGTTGTGGGATCCAGCCCGGAAATTCTCGTTCGGGTCAGGGATGGCAAGGTTACTATTCGCCCTATTGCCGGAACTAGAAAACGCGGTGCCAATGCGGCAGAAGACAAAGAGCTAGCAGCAGATTTGCTCTCTGATCCTAAAGAACTTGCCGAACATTTAATGCTGCTTGATTTGGGAAGAAATGACGTCGGCCGCGTCGCAGAGGTCGGTAGTATTGAAGTAACAGAGCGTATGATCATTGAATTATACAGCCATGTTATGCACATCGTCTCTAACGTCGAAGGTACACTTGATACCAAACGCGCCGATATGATCGATGCCTTAGCGGCAGGTTTTCCTGCGGGTACGGTTTCCGGCGCCCCCAAAGTTCGGGCAATGGAAATCATTGATGAGCTCGAGCCTGAACGTCGTGGCATTTACGGCGGAGCAGTTGGGTACTTTGGTGCTGGCGGCGGTATGGATACCTGTATTGCCTTGCGCACAGCAATTGTCAAAGATCAGACAATGTATATTCAAGCTGGTGCCGGTGTGGTTGCTGATTCGGTTCCAGAATCTGAATATCAAGAGTGTCACAACAAGGCACGGGCCTTAATCCGCGCGGCTGAAGAAGCGGTTCGGTTCGCTGCTCAAAAAAGCAATCTATAACCTTGCTGCCCCGAGCATAAACGACAACTAATATAAAAAGTCGGTTTGGGTTCCTACTCTGCCGGATTTTTTAACGCCAGAATCGCAGAAATTGGAACTACATCAAAGCCGCGTTTCTCTGCGGCTTCAATCCATTGTGACAACGCTTCGACCGTTGTTTTATGCGGGTGACCAATAGCAATGGCATGACCATTCTTTTGTGCAATCTTTTCGGTCAATTCCAGCTGTGATATAATTTTTTGGATATCTTGGTAATCATTGTCGATAAAAGTGTCTCTCCTCAGGACGGGTACTCCTAAAGACGCAGCAGTCTCCGCTGCGACACTATTGGGCGATGTTCGTGAATCCATAAAGAAATAATCTGTTTTCTCTATGCGTTGCATTACAACACTCATCCCTCGATCCCAGCCGGTAAACTTGCTCCCCATATGGTTATTGATACCAATATAACCATCAAACCGAGCCATACCCCACTCCAGACGGGATAAGATTTCTTCATCAGATAAACCAAGAAGAAGAGCTTGAGGTCCAGGATCCGCACGACCCAAAGGTTCCATAGGGACATGCAACATAAGTTCATGCCCCTTATCACGAGCCGCACGTGTCATTTCCTTAACACCGCTCGCATAGGTCATAAATGAAAGAGTAATTGCACCGGGAAGCCCGATCGCACGTTCAGCCCCCCTCCTGTTTACACCAACATCATCAAGTACAATCGCAATCATAGGGCGTTCAGGTCGTACCCATGATGCCTTGGGTACAGAGCTTTTATTAACTTCAACCGCAGGCGGGAGAGACGCAATTTCGCTCTCGGGTGTGGTCATCGTTTCTGCTTTTTTGTTTTGAGCAGATCGACTTGGCACCACGGGTATATCTTCTGGTGTTTTGGCGGATGTAGTAATCGTTACACTCGGCGGAAGTTCAAGCGTTTCACTCTCGGTGCCATCGTCAATAATCGTGTCATTGATTGAGATATTACCAAGATTTATGGGGTGTGGCTTGTTCGCAGGTGCTGCCGCCAGCGCCTGGGTCTCGGCCTGAGTTTGCGCCTGCTCTTTTGTTTGTTGGACAACAGGCTCCTGAGTATCATTATCCTTATCACTGCGCTGGAGCACCAACACTGATGATATTGATATCGCAATAAAAAACACAAAACCCAGAACAATAAACAAACTTCCAGCGTGAGACCGCCTCTTATCCTGAGGCCACCCTTCATCATATCGCTTGTTAAGTTTGGGTTTGGGTTTGGGTTTGCGTTTGTTGGGCATGATTCCACTCGAAATGAGTGTTCATATGTATATCAGCATTACACCAGTTGATAGCAGAAACTCAACCAGCTTTGGAAATTTACTCAAAAGATAAAATTATAAATTTTCTTATAGTTTCTTCTTGGCAAAATTATCGATAATTGGGCAGTCAGGCCGATGATCTCCCTGGCATTTGTCGATAAGGTCACTCAGAGTACTTTTCATCGACTGTAACTCGGTTATCTTCCGATCCATTTCCTCAACGTGTCGTTTTGCCAGTTCTTTCACCTGTGCGCTGGCCCGGTTGCGATCATTCCACAGGGTTAACAATGCAGAGACTTCGTTTATAGAAAACCCCAGGCTTCTGGCTCTTTGTATAAAGCGCAAAGTCTGAATATCCTTGTCTTCATAGGCCCTGTACCCGGCAGAGGTTCTACCGGCGGGGTCGATTAATCCGATTGATTCGTAATAGCGAATTGTCTTGGCAGGTAAACCTGATTTTGTAGCTACTTGACCGATTTTCATGGTTTAGTCGATCCGTTTCAATGAGGAATAAAGGGATAGAGAACTTGTCATTACAGTGACAGAACTCAGTGCCATCGCAATTCCCGCCAATACAGGACTAAGCATACCAGAAGCTGCCAGAGGAATGCCGATAACATTATACACGAAAGCACCGAGAAGGTTCTGGGCAATCTTTTGCCGGATAATTCGGCCTGTGCGAATTGTCTTATGAACGAGGTAGGGATCACTCTGGATGAGAGATGCATCAGCAGAGCTAATTGCCACATCCGTGCCATCACCCATGGCGATGCCAACATCTGCACCTGCCAGGGCAGGCGCATCATTTATACCATCGCCAACCATAACAACCCGCTCTCCGTTATCATGCAGCGCCTTTAGGCTGGATAACTTATCAGCAGGCAAAAGGTTCGCCTGAACATGATCTATCCCCAATTTCTTTGCGACCATATCAGCTGGCAGTTTTTGATCCCCACTGAGCATTACGACCTTCAAGCCATCCGCTTTAAGGGCTGAGATTGCCTTATAAGCCTGTTCCCTTATCTGGTCCTGTAGAGCAAAAACGCCGAGTATTTTCGTTTCATCCTCTGATTTTTCAGCAAGCCAAACGTGGGTCGATCCCTCCTGCCCCGTTTTTTCTGAAAATTCACTGAAGGACTTCATATCAGCACCCTCATTCTTCATGAGCTTTACACTGCCCATAAAAAACTCACGTTGATTGACGTCCCCCTTTACCCCAAGACCGGGGATTGCCTGGGGGTTTTCCATTTTAATCGCTGATGCTTCATGAGTTTGCGCATGAACATAAATGGCTTTGGATAGAGGGTGCGAACTGTCTTTTGACAAGCCAGCGACCAGCGCCAAAATGTGATTGGAAGGCAGACTGTCTGATAAAAGGCTGTCCACGACTTCTGGACGACCGGATGTCAAAGTGCCCGTTTTATCAAACACGATTGTTGTCGCGCTCGCCAATCCATCGATAGCATCCGCATTCTTTATCAAGATACCCATTCGGGCCGCCTGCCCACTCCCGACCATAATAGCCGTAGGCGTCGCCAAACCAAGCGCACAGGGACAGGCGATGACCAACACGGTAACGGCATTGATTATAGCGACCTCCAGAGAAGAACCACCGATAAACCACCAGGCTAAAAAGGTTCCCAATGCGATAGCCAATACAGTTGGAACAAAAATCGCACTCACCTGATCAACAAGTTTTTGTATCCTTGGCTTGCTTGTTCTGGCAGCTTTCACCTGTTCAATAATCTGAGAAAGCTTAGAATTTTTTCCCAGAGTTGTTGGTTGAACCCGTAAGATCCCATCTCCATTGATCGTGCCTCCGATCAGATGATCACCTGATTTTCTGGAAACGGGCATTGATTCGCCCGTAACCATCGCTTCATCAACCTGACTATGACCAGACAAAACAATAGCATCGACGGGGACCAAATCCCCGGGACGAATGATGACAATGTCATTTTTTTGCACTCTGCTTGCTGGTATCTCTAATTGCACGCCATCTCGCTCGATGATAGCCAGGGAGGGCTGTAGCTTCATCAATGCCAATAAGGCTTCATTGGTTTTGCCTTTAGCTCTTTCTTCAAGGATTTTGCCAAGAAGAACCAAGGTAATAACCGCTGCAGATGCTTCGAAATAAAGACTGTGCGCGATATCCGATGACCAGGATAACCACTCAGAAGTATCCCCCAGCATAACGGAGACAGACAATCCAAAAGCGGCCGTTGTCCCCACAGCAACAAGAGTGTCCATGTTGCTTTGGCCGTACCTAAAAGCGCTCCAGATCCCCTTATAGAACCGGGCTCCGGCAACAAGCTGTACAGGGAGAGCAAGTAACAATTGGAAAAGCGGCGGGATTGTTAACTCGATACCAAAAGGCATCAGTAACATTTGGCCAACCAACGGAACTGTCAAAATTACGGAGAGAACAAAAACTCCATAAGTTCTGGTTTGGTCTGCTTGCTGATCCATCCCCGAAATCGATGAAACACCATTTTCCATCAGGAATGCTTCATAACCAGATTGAGAAATTTTGCGGATCAACTCTTGTTCTATTAATCCAATGTCCCCGGCATTATCTTGGGTATTATCTTGGGTATTATCTCGGGCATTATCTGAAAGAGTTACCCGTGCAGTTGCGCTCATCAAATCGACAGATGCAGAGGATACTCCGGTTATGTCCGAAATTGACCTTTCAACGGAACGGACACATCCAGCACAGGTCATCCCCTTGATTGTCAGGTCAATAATACTGTTTTCACTATGAGAGGCCACAGGATCAACAACCTTTGCCTTGTACCCCTTATCAGACAGTACCTTCAGGAGACGGTCATTCTCAACAGTTCCATCCGATGTCACCACTGCAGAGTTACTCATGAGGTCTGGCGTAGCCTCTATAACGCCGTCAACAGATTCAAGTGCCTTACTGATCGAACGCACACAGCCTGCACAACTCATACCATCAATAGTCAACTCGGTTGCGGTCAACTCAGCGGTCAATTCAATTGTTTCTGACATCAGATAACTTACTCATAAAATTTGCTCGATAAGTAAGATATGGAGCTTACAGTTACTGGAAGGTCAAGGTTCAAGGACAGAAAAAATGAAGAGATTGCAAAATGAGCACAAAATCTGGCCTTTCTTTATTTCTTCACCTTTACCTTACTGCTATAACTTCCTAAATTTTCTATACTGCATAATTTAAGTGAAAGCCCGCGTGCCGATATGTTACTTCTGATCGACAACTACGATAGCTTTACCTACAACCTCTACCATTATCTGGGCGAGCTCGGCGCGACCATTTCCGTCGAACGCAACGACCAGATATCCGTTGATGAGATCCTGGAAATGAAACCAGAGAAAATTGTTATTTCTCCCGGTCCCTGTGATCCTTCTTCTGCAGGTATTTGTTTGGAACTGGTAGAACGGGTTGCTGGAAAAATTCCCGTACTCGGCGTTTGTCTCGGACATCAATCTATTGGGCAGGCATTTGGTGCCAAAGTTGTCAGAGCGCCAACACCGATGCACGGCAAAACAAGTGCAATACGACACAATGGAAACAGTGTCTTTAAAGACTTACCAGATCCTTTGACTGTGACACGCTATCATTCGCTTACCCTAGAGCCCGACAGCATGCCTGATTGTCTGGAGGTTACTGCCTGGACTGATGACGGCGTGATCAT
>MABB01000020.1 GCA_002162915.1 Rhodospirillales bacterium 47_12_T64 | reverse complement strand
GTCGATGTCTTCATAGATCACATGTGCCGTCATGCCCCAAGGCGCATCGCGCATCAACTTGAAAGCTTCGAAATCGCTGCTAGCAAGCTCAATTTTTGAAGTTTCTACCCGGGGAAGCTCTTTATGACTATCGACCATAGCGCGCCCATGACCGGGTATGTGTTTGACCACGGGCATAATGCCACTATCTAAAAAGCCCTGACTGACAGAGCGGCCAATCGCGGCCACTTTCTCTGGTGTTGCCCCATAGGATCTGTCGCCAACAATTTCATGGGCTCCAGGGATGGTCAAATCCAGAACAGGCGCACAATCAGCGGTAAAGCCAAGCTCTATAAGTTCATGTGAGATTAAACAGGCGTTTATATAAGCCGCACGAAGGGCTTTCTCTTGATCTGTTTCGTAGAGCTTTCCAAATACTGCCGCAGGTGGCGTGCGTCGCCAATGCGGCGGGCGCAACCTTGCAACCCTGCCACCTTCTTGATCAACCAACACCGGGAGATCATCACGACCAGAAAGTTCTCTCAGCTCAGATATTAGATTTTTGATCTGTTCCGGTGTATCGCAATTTCGGGCAAACAGAATAAAGCCATAAGGATTTATTTCAGAAAAAAATCCTTTTTCCCAACCTGTTAGACGATGACTTTCACAGCCAAAGATAATAGAGTTGCACCCCATTTAACCACCCTTACGATACTATTTAACCTTTTTGACGAGACAGTCTCTTTTGGCAGATTTTAATTTTGCACAAAAATCACTGGCTGCTTTTTTATCGGCAAAAGGCCCGGTCTGAAGTCGATACCGCACCCCTACTCCTGTGATACTTGCCTTTTCAATAATTGGCTGCTTATTACCGAGAAGACTGGACAGCTTTCTTTGTATATTTTTCCACTCCGTCATAGCACCGTCTTTTGACTTGAGTGATGCTAACTGGAGTACATACTGGCCTGATACCAGTTTTGTCGATGTCGGAGTAACCGCCTTAGCTGTGTTCGTTACAACATCGGCTTTTTTGGCTACAGTTGTTTTCGGCTTAACAACCTTGGCTGCTTTCGGAATTTCTACTGGTTTCTCAGGTGCGAGAACAGATTCCACTTCCGGAGCGACAGGTGCCGCAGGAGGTGGCGTTAAATTAGCTACGTCCTCTTCTGTAGCCTCAGCAATTTTTTCTGAAACGATATCCGAAGTAATTGTTTTCTCGACACTTTCTTTCTTGATATTTGATTTCTGGGCATCAGCCTTCTCAGCAACACCAGATTCCGCCTCTATAGCTTCTGCGACGACGTCTTCAGCTTTTGGCGGGTTGGGCACTTCTGGTGGCGGAAGCAATTTCTCAACGGCCACCGTCTTGTCGCCTTCTCCCTCCTTGTTCAGAACTAATTTGTCCTGATGGGGAATGGTCATACCGCCAGGTGCCTCAGGCTTGGTTTTTTCAGGCGTGGTCTCCGCCTCTATCAAAGGAATTGCATCCGGGATATTTTGCTTGGGCGAGCTATCACCCAGCATGATCAAAATACCACCACCGACGATAGATACAGCGATTAAGCCAAGGCCAACCGGGACAAGTTTTTTGAAAATACCCGCGCCAGGATCGTCATCCAGATCAATTTCGTCCTCCCAATAATCGTCGCCAGAAAAATCATCACGGGGAGAATTTTCATGAACATCAGAAGCATCATCTGCGTTACGATCTGAAACCGAACGCATAGCCTCTCTCTGACGTACTTTCTCAAAATCTTTCAGATCATCTGTTGGTTTGGATGACATCAGCGCATTTCCTCAACTGGTTCAATGCCAAAAACTTCTAGCCCGGAAGCGATAACCATGGATGTTGCTTTGACAAGCGCCATACGTGCCTGTGTCAGTTCCTGATCATCGGACACGATAAATCTCAACCGCGCATTGTCTTTACCTTTTGTCCACAAACCATGAAGTTCTGCAGCAAGATCATAGAGGTAAAAGGCAATACGATGGGGTTCATGTGCTTCACCAGCACTTTCAAGCAAGCGCGGCCATTCACATAACTTTCTAATCAGGATTAATTCACCATCACTATTAAGTTCTGATAAATCAGTTTTTGCCAAAGCATCTATCGAAAGATCGAGATCCGGAAACTCGCTCAAAGAATGTTTAAGTACCGAGCAAGAACGTGCGTGAGCGTATTGGACATAAAATACAGGGTTGTCCCTGCTCTGTTCCACAACTTTCTCAAGATCAAAATCAAGCGACGCATCGTTTTTACGCGTGAGCATGATAAAGCGCACAACATCCTTGCCAACCTCGTCGATGACCGAACGCAGTGTGATAAAGTTACCAGAGCGCTTGGACATTTTTACCAGTTCACCACCACGCATCAGATTTACCAGCTGACAAACCTTAACATCAAGGCTGCCTTTACCCTCTGTCATAGCTGTAACCGCAGACTGCATACGCTTGATGTATCCGCCGTGATCCGCACCCCAAACGTTGATCATGTTGTGAAAACCACGACGATATTTGTCGAGGTGATAGGCCATATCCCCCGCAAAATATGTCCAACTTCCATCAGATTTTTTAATCGGGCGATCGACATCATCACCAAAGTCTGTCGAACGGAACAAGGTTTGTGGACGTGCTTCCCACTCGTCAGGCTTCTTACCCTTTGGAGGCTCAAGTACGCCTGTGTAAACAAGTTTGTTTTCTTCCAGGAGCGTCATAACTTCATCAACGCCACCGGCCTCGACCAAAGCACGTTCTGAAGAATAGAGGCTCATGACAACACCGAGTGCCGCAAGATCGTCTCGAATGACAAGCATCAGGTGATCAATGGCAAATTTTCTGACTTCA
Organism: Rhodospirillales bacterium 47_12_T64; assembly: GCA_002162915.1. Lineage (GTDB taxonomy): Bacteria > Pseudomonadota > Alphaproteobacteria > Kiloniellales > Kiloniellaceae > Kiloniella. The sequence goes on along the minus strand of MABB01000020.1, from coordinate 11,615 downwards.
GAGAGCCATTCGCTTTCTTCTTTGCCAAGCCATTTATCACCGTCTCTATCGACCAAGGCCTTACCCACGTCTTTCAGGTATTCGCCTGGATAGAAACCTTCAGGAATCTCACCGATATCTTCCCCAAGTGCTTCGCGATATCTCAGGTAAGCAGAGTTAGCAAGGACGTTGACCTGATTACCTGCGTCATTGATATAATATTCACGGCAAACGTCATAACCGACTTTTGAAAGCAGGGAGGCAAGCGCATCACCAACAATTGCGCCGCGAGCATGACCAACAGTTAATGGGCCAGTCGGGTTCGCAGAAACGTACTCAACGTTAACTTTTTCACCCTCCCCCATGTCAGAATCACCATAAGACCTTCCGGCCTTCAGGATCGTGCTGACCTGCTCAAACCAAAAGTTATGATCCAGTCGCAGATTAATGAAACCAGGTCCGGCGATCTCAACAGATTTTACAACATCTAAGGTCTCTAATCGGGCACCAAGCTTGTCAGCGATATCGCGAGGTTTCATTTTCGCGGCTTTAGAGAGCACCATTGCAGCATTCGTCGCAGCATCGCCATGGGAAGGATCACGGGGAGGTTCTGCGGCAACACGGGAAAAATCTAACCCGTTCGGGATTTCACCAGCAGCAACCATTGCTTCGAGTTGCGCAACTACTTTAGTTCTTAGATCTTTGAAAACGTTCATTTTATCTCAAAATCCAGATTAAAAATCTGTCTGTGTTGTTCAAAAGCGTAACGATCGGTCATACCAGCGATATAGTCAGCAATCAATCGGGCACTACGCTTGGTTAATTTTGTACCAACTTCCAAACGCCAGTAATCAGGAAGTTCTTCCGGGTGTTCTGAATAATGCGAAAACAGGTTTCTCACAACCTGCTTTACACGTTCTCGCATCTCTTTGACTTTTTCATGGCGATACATACGCTCGAAAAGAAAAGCTCGCAACTCTCTTTCCACCTTCTTAAAATCATCAGAGAACGCGACCATGGCTTTATCCTGACATCTTATGTCATAGACCGTCTTTGGTTTCGCTGATACTAAACGCCGATTGGTTTCGCTCAAGACATCATCGGTCATATAACCGATCAGGTTCCTGACCGCTTCATGAACCAGACTTTCTTTCTCAAGGTTTGGATAGCGCTTTATAACCTCGGAGAAAATATCACCGACCAGCGGTAACTTTAACAAGTCCTCGACTTCAAATAGTCCCGCCCTGATACCATCATCTATATCATGATTGTTATAGGCAATATCATCAGAAATGGCCGCTATCTGCGCCTCAAGACTTGCAAAGGATGATACTTCAAGATCACGGGCATTCCTGCAGTATTTCTGTATACTTTCCGGGACGTGTTCCTCTCGCGCGTTCGGTCCTTCGAGCGGGCCATTATGTTTGGCCAGACCCTCCAGACTTTCCCAGGTCAGATTAAGCCCGTTAAAGTCCGCATATCGCCGTTCCAATTGCGTAACAACCCGAAAGGTTTGTTCGTTGTGATCAAACCCGCCAAAGGGTTCCATGACATCCTGCATGGCATCTTCCCCGGCGTGACCAAAAGGAGTATGACCCAGGTCATGTGCCAGAGCTATACCTTCGGCCAGATCTTCGTTTATACCAAGTGTCCGGCTTAGACTTCTTGCAATTTGGGCAACTTCCAGCGAATGCGTCAGGCGCGTTCTGAAGTGATCACCTTCATGATAGACAAAAACTTGAGTTTTGTACTGAAGACGGCGAAAGGCAACAGAATGTATAATACGATCACGATCTCTTTGAAAACAGGTCCGAGTCTTACTCTCAGGCTCCTGAAGGAGGCGTCCACGAGAGCTTGCTGGTAAGGAAGCGTATAATTTCATCGAATCGCTGTTTTTCATGACAAAAGACTAGCTGTATGAAGCCTTTAGTAAAAGTTTTTTAGATATTAAGAATTAAACTCAATGCCATGACCGTTGAATAAATGTAGATTGACACTTTGACGTTCATACTTACATAAATATCTACTGCGCGTGAAAGTATGATAGATTACTGCTAATTAATGATATTGCTCTGTCGATTACGAACACGACAATAAACGAACATGGACGTCATGACGCTGACGAAAAGAACATTATGAATGAACAGACACCTTCTATATCACTTTCACAAAGTGCCGCTAAACGTGTTGCATGGTTAGCAGTGCAAGAAGGTAACCCGGGTTTGATGCTTCGCATTACTGTTTCAGGGGGCGGTTGTTCGGGTTTCCAATATGGTTTTTCTTTTGATAGCGCTATCAACGATGATGACAAGACATTCCAAACCGATGGAACCAAGGCTGTTATCGACGAGATGTCGCTTGATATACTCAATGGTTCAGAAGTCGATTTTGTTGAAGATTTGATGGGTGCTTCTTTTCGCATAAACAACCCCAATGCGACCGCTTCTTGTGGTTGCGGCACTTCTTTCGCGATCTAACGCAAAACATTTGCCGATAACCTATCTGATTAATTATTCCCTTGATGTAAAAAATTAATATCGGAGCCTCTCTTCTAATGGTCAAGATTGCCACCTGGAACGTTAATTCTGTTAACAAACGCCTACCCAACGTTCTCGATTGGATTAAGTTGGCTTCGCCAGATGTTCTGCTGCTTCAGGAACTGAAAACTGTTTCCGAGAAATTCCCCTATCTGGAATTTGAAGAGCTGGGTTATCACGTAGAGATTGTCGGTCAAAAAAGTTACAACGGCGTGGCCTTGATTTCAAAAGAGCCGATCACGGACATTATTCGCGCCCTTCCCGGCGATCCAGAAGATGATCACGCACGGTATATTGAGGGGACAACGTTCGGTATACGAGTAGCATCCATTTATCTTCCCAATGGCAACAACAATCACAACCTCACGGATGAGATTAAGTTCCCCTATAAGTTAAAGTGGATGGAGCGCCTCAATGCACATGCTGGCAATCTCCTGAATTCGGAACAACCTATCGTTCTGGCCGGAGACTTTAACCTTATTCCGACGGATGACGATGTTTTCGATGCGCGCCGCTTTGCTGGAAGCTCTCATACACACCAGGATTCCAGAGATCGGTTCCGTGCCCTGGAGCATCTTGGATACAGTGAAGCTTGGCGAAGCCTGAACAAAGAAACCCATGTTTATAGCTATTGGGACTATCAAAAAAGTGCCTATGCCCATAACAATGGCATTCGAATAGATCTGATGATGCTTTCACCTCAGGCTGCTGATCGCCTGTCTTCTTGCATTATAGACAAAGAGCCTCGTGGAAAAGAATCCCCTTCGGATCACACGCCTGTCATGTGTGAGCTGGAGCTGGCATAGCGATTACGGACCATGTTTTTTCCCTTATTCGATAACCTGCCGAGGCTTTTAATCGAAAAGCCATGGGTTACCATTGGGGTCATAACACTCTGCTTTATTGTCTATGCTGTGCAAAGCCTGTCGCCTGAACCTGTTATGGCTTTGATGATATACGGCTTGGGATTAATTCCTGATGTATTATTTGGTCAGGCTCAACGTCCTCAATCAGTTGACTGGGTGGCTCCTCTATTCACCCTTGTAACCTATAATTTTGTCCATGGCAGTTTTATGCACTTGGCAGGAAACATGGCCTACCTTTGGGTGTTTGGCGATAATGTCGAAGACGCCATGGGACACAGACGGTTTCTTCTTTTTGTACTGTCTTGTGGTATCTTGGCCGGTATTGGACAGGCTTTGATTACATCTTCGGGACAATCCCCCATTGTCGGGGCAAGCGGAGCAGTATCTGGAATACTTGGGGCTTATCTGCTACAGTATCCACGGGCAAAGGTACTCGTTCCAATATTCATGATACCTGTCTTTATCCGCGCATATCTGCTTCTGATATTCTGGATCGGGTTTCAAATTTTTTCTGCCTTTTTACCCGGTGAAGGCGGCGTCGCCTGGTGGGCTCATATAATCGGATTTTTTAGCGGAATGGTCCTGCTCCCGTTTTTTCGACATAAAACCCTACCTCTATTGAGCCCCGAAGAGCTTCCCAGAGGGATTAAAATGAGAAAAAAGAAGAATTATTGGGGTAAGTAGAAAGCTCTCTTGAGGTATAATGTTTCAGAAACAGTAACTTTCTCTCTCTTTTATGAAATAACCATGGACGAAGAGCCTTGGATTTCCTAATTATCTTACAAGAACTTTAAATTATAAACGAAGCAACGTTAGGATTAAGACAGTGCCTGAGTATCGCTCCAGAACTTCCACACACGGACGTAACATGGCTGGCGCGCGTGGCCTTTGGCGCGCGACGGGTATGAAAGATGATGATTTTGGCAAGCCAATCATTGCGATCGCGAACTCGTTCACTCAATTCGTCCCAGGACACGTCCACCTAAAAGATCTTGGCGGTCTTGTTGCCGAAGAAATTGAAAAGTCTGGCGGCGTTGCCAAAGAATTCAATACCATTGCTGTCGATGATGGTATTGCGATGGGGCACGATGGCATGTTGTACAGCTTGCCTTCACGTGAAGTCATTGCCGATGCGGTTGAATACATGTGTAATGCGCACTGCGCCGATGCTGTCGTATGTATTTCCAACTGCGATAAAATTACACCCGGTATGTTAATGGCAGCTATGCGTCTGAACATTCCTGCGATCTTCATCTCTGGCGGCCCTATGGAAGCTGGTAAAATCATTCTCGATGGTAAAGAACGTAAACTTGACCTTGTTGACGCTATGGTCGATGCCGCAGATCCAAATGTTAGCGATGAAGACGTTGCTGCCATTGAACGATCCGCCTGTCCAACTTGCGGATCCTGCTCTGGAATGTTCACGGCAAACTCCATGAACTGCCTTGCAGAAGCAATGGGACTTGCTCTTCCTGGAAATGGCTCTCTGCTTGCCACCCACAAAAAACGCGAAGGTTTGTTTAGAGAAGCTGGGCGAAGAATCGTCGATATTACCAAACGTTATTATCAAGACGGTGATGAAAGCATTACCCCACGTAGCATCGCAACATTTGAAACCTACCAAAATGCCATGGTTCTCGATATTGCAATGGGCGGATCAACCAATACCATTCTTCATATTCTTGCTATGGCAAAAGAAGGTGGTGTCGATTTTACCCTGTCTGACATTGACGAACTATCCCGGAAAGTACCCCAACTCGCTAAGGTTGCCCCCTCGACGACCAAATATCATATGGAAGATGTCCACCGTGCCGGTGGTATTATGGGATTGCTGGGTGAACTTGATCGCCTTGGCCTGATCAAGAGAGATCAGCCAACAGTGCATGAAAAAACCATCGGCGATGCCATTGATAAATGGGATATCATTCGGACCGATGATCCGGAAGTATTAAAGTTCTATTCTGCAGCGCCAGGCGGCGTTCGTACAACTGAAGCCTTTAGCCAGGACCGTTATTACTCTTCACTGGATGATGACCGTGCTAATGGTTGTATCCACAATGGAGAAAACGCTTTCAGTCAGGAAGGTGGCTTAGCCGTCCTTTTTGGTAACATTGCTCTGGATGGTTGCGTTGTAAAAACTGCAGGCGTGGATGATTCAATTCTGAAGTTCATAGGTAGCGCACGGATCTTCGAATCTCAGGATGCGGCTTGTGCCGGGGTACTCAGCGGTGAAGTCGTTGCAGGGGATGTCGTCGTTATTCGCTACGAAGGCCCGAAAGGCGGACCGGGTATGCAGGAAATGCTTTATCCAACCAGTTACCTAAAATCCATGGGGCTTGGTAAAGCCTGCGCTCTTCTTACGGACGGGCGCTTCTCTGGTGGCACTTCTGGTCTTTCAATCGGTCATGCTTCACCAGAAGCAGCCCAAGGCGGAGCAATCGGCCTTGTCGAGGCGGGTGATGCGATTGAAATCGATATTCCAAACCGGACGATCAACATTCTTGTCAGTGATGATGAACTGGCCATGCGCCGTAAGGCTATGGATGCCAAAGGGAAAGATGGTTGGAAACCTGTAAAACCTCGGGAACGCAAAGTGAGCGCAGCTTTGAAAGCCTACGCACACTTTACAACATCTGCGGACAAGGGTGCTTACCGTGACGTTGACCAGCACGATTAAAAAACTATAAGCGATTAAAAACAAAAAGGCCGTCCAGAGTTCTGACTTGAATTCTAGACGGCCTTTTTATTTAAAAGCTATTCCAATGACTTCAAGCAGGGATTGTTTTCCCTTATTGTAAATCATCGTTTTTTGTTCCTCATTCGAATTAGCCATTGGCGTTACCAGGGCTCTTTCAAAGTGGAATAGTAATACGGCAATATGTTGCAGCTCCTGAATGGGGAGTTTTGATCCGAGCGCCTGCATGAAATTTGTCATTCGATCAGCCAATAACTGACCGTGGATTAAATCCAGTTGCCGGAGATCTTCGTTCATCCCCATCGCTTTTTGCAAGCGATCCTTGACTTCTATCCCTGTGTTCGTTGACGCCATAGTGTCAATGAGTTGTTCGAAAAAATCTCTCCACCCGGCGGTACGTAAATAATTGGTTTCGGCGTGATCAAAAGCGCTACCCGCTTCAACCAACCACCTCTCATAGAGGGCAAAAATTATCGCTTCTTTATTTGGGAAAAATTGATAAAGCGTCGCGATATTTACATTTGCCATTTCGGCAATACGACGTGTGGTTAGCTTATCGACACTATTAGATGTGAGTAATAGAGACGCAGCATTAAGGATACGCTCCACCCCTTTACGGGAGCGTTCTTGAGAGGGGTTACGCCGTTTGCTTATCTTCGGACGCTGTGCCGCTTGTTTTTTTATCTCTATCGTCATGCCTCCCATATTACAGGGCAGAAAGCATCATTTATATACGTAGTTAGACGTACAAGTTGTAACTATTCACTCCCAACAGATTGAATAGCCCATGAAAAAAGCCGCTCTAAAAGAACGGCTTTCTCATTAAAATATGAAATTGAAAGTTTTAGAGATCTTTCAAACGCTCAAGGGCTTCTTCCAATTTTGATTTTACAGACATAAACTCTTCTCGTCTGGTTTTCTTCTCCTGAACAACCTGTTCGGGCGCTCTGGAAACAAAGTTCTCGTTTGAAAGTTGCTTATCAATTTTAGCAATTTCATCGAGTGTTTTCTCCATTTCCTTGTTCAGGCGAGCCGTTTCCTGATCGACATCAATGATACCTTCCAGAGGCAAGGCAACAGTTGCATCATCCAGTACGATCTGAATGGCCCCTTTGGGAAGATCATCTTCTGTAAATTCAAATGAAGACAAGCCAGCGAGCCATTTTACAATATCTCTGTATTGATCGACTTTTGCCTTAACAGCATCAGAGCCATCCTTAAGGAGAAGCGGAGCTTTTAATTTTGGCGGTGTGTTGAGTTCAGCGCGCGTTGCCCTGATCTCAGAAATGAGCTTGATTACCCAGTCCATTTCCTTTTGAACATCCGCATCAGTATGACGCTCATCAAACTTGGGCCACGGCGAGGAAATCAGAGGTGTTGCCCCTTCCCCACCGATTGTTTCCCACAATTCTTCGGTGATGTAAGGCATGATCGGGTGTAGCAAGTGCAAGGTCTGTGCAAGCGTCCAGGCAATCGTCGCCTTGGTTTCTTTTACAGTTGCGTCATCACCAGCCGCCAATACAGGTTTGGTGAATTCGACATACCAATCGCAATATTCATTCCAGAAGAAACGATAAAGAGCGTTAGCCGCGTCATTAAAGCGGAAATCGTCCAACGCTTTATCAACGGCAGCGGTTGCTGCGGCAACTTTACCAACAATCCACTTATTTACAGGCTGTTGACAGCTCAGCGGATCAAAACCTGGATCATACACAGCATCATTCATCTGACTGTAAATGGATGCATTCCAAAGCTTGGTACCAAAGTTTCTGTAACCTTCCACGCGAGAAGACGCCAATTTAATGTCACGTCCCGGTGCGGCCATGGCTGCAAGCGTGAAACGGAGTGCGTCACAGCTGTACTCGGAAATTACCTCTAGAGGATCAATCACGTTCCCCTTGGATTTGGACATTTTTTGGCCATTTTCATCACGAACCAGCGCATGAATGTAAACGGTCTTGAACGGCACTTCCTTCATAAAGTGCATGCCCATCATCATCATTCTGGCTACCCAGAAGAAAATAATGTCAAAGCCAGTAACGAGCACATCTCCTGGATAATAACGTTCCAGTTCAGCCGTTGTTTCAGGCCAGCCAATTGTCGAGAACGGCCAAAGCGCAGAAGAGAACCAGGTATCAAGAACATCTGGATCACGTGTGATCTCGACCTCTTTACCAAAGTGAGCAAGTGCTGCGGCCTTTGCTGCCTCTTCAGATTCTTCGACAAAGATTTCACCATCAGGGCCATACCAAGCCGGAATCTGATGCCCCCACCAAAGCTGGCGAGACACACACCATGGCTGGATGTTGCGCATCCATTCATAATAAGTGTTTTCCCATTGTTTGGGCACAATCTGGGTTTTACCAGTCTCGACTGCTTCCAAAGCAGGTTTGGCAAGTGTTGCCGCATCCACGTACCACTGATCGGTTAACCAGGGTTCAATTGGAACACCGGAACGATCCCCATAAGGAACGGAATTCAGATGATCTTCTATTTTGTCCAGCAGGCCTAGTTCTTCGAATTGTGCCACAATCTTTTTACGGGCAACGAAGCGATCCAATCCCTGATATTCTTCTGGCGCATTTTCGTTTATCTTCGCAAATTTATCGAAGATGTTGATCATTTCAAGATCGCAGCGACGGCCAACTTCAAAGTCATTGAAATCGTGCGCCGGCGTAATCTTCACAGCACCGGAACCCGTCTCCGGGTCGGCGTATTCATCGGCAACAATCGGGATCAGGCGACCAACGATCGGCAGTCTAACTTTTTTGCCAATAAGATCTTTATAGCGATCATCATCAGGGTGAACCGCAACCCCAGAATCACCCAACATGGTTTCAGGGCGGGTTGTGGCAACAACAATATACTTATCGTCTTCGCCATCGATAGGATAACGGAAGTGCCAAAGACTGCCGTTACTCTCTTTTTGAATAACTTCCAGATCAGAAATAGCGGTAAGAAGTTTGGGATCCCAGTTTACAAGGCGTTTGTCTTTGTAAATCAAACCTTCCTTGTGAAGCTGAACAAATACCTTCTGAACGGCAACGGAAAGACCTTCGTCCATGGTAAAGCGTTCGCGTGGCCAATCGGCTGAAGCACCGAGATGGCGAAGCTGCTTTACGATTGCCCCGCCAGATTCTTCTTTCCAGTCCCAGACAGAATTGAGAAATTTTTCACGTCCAAGATCGTGTCTGGAGATACCCTTTTCCGCAAGTTGGCGCTCAACAACCATCTGGGTCGCAATACCCGCGTGATCGGTGCCTGGCTGCCAAAGGACATCATGCCCTTTCATGCGTTTATAACGGACAAGGACATCCTGAAGCGTAAAAGTCAGGGCGTGCCCCATGTGCAAGCTACCGGTTACATTCGGTGGCGGCATCATAATGGTATAGGGATCAGATGGAGAATTAGGATCTGCGGAGAAAGCTCCGGATTTTTCCCAGCGCTCGTAATGCTTTGCCTCGACTTTTTCAGGGCAATAGGTTTTGTCCAGCATTACTGGGCTCCTCTTAACTAAGAATTCGACGTGAAATTATGCTAGCAGTAGCTAGCAGTTTGGGAAGAAAAAAGAAAGTCCCAGCCAAATAAATCTTCGGTCCTCTGGAACATGCCCTGAAACATAACTGAAAATAAAAAAATCCGGGCCTTATACATCCTTGGATATATCCTAGGCCCGGAAATTTAAAAGCTTAATTTAAAAACTTTGACTTACAGATCTTCAGCCCGGCGTACCATTTTTTTGATTTCTTCCCGGACAATACGTTCGACCATAGGGCCAAGCCGCACGTCAAGCCATGCCTTTAGCTCTGGCACCAGGGCTTCACGGACGATGTCTTCCAATGTTTTACCTGTACCAATGGCAAGGGAACGTTGAACGACGGCAGCCCGTGCAATTTCAGACAGAGCAGAAGAGGTAGAATCCTGAGTGGTTTCCTGAAGAATGCTATCCGCGTCAGGTGCATCGAGATCAATGTCCTCACCAAGATCAACTTCGCCAGTATCATCAACATCCATTGAATGATCTTCAATTCCGACGGGCTCGTCCTCAACGATTTCCTCGACAATTTCCTCAACGATCTCTTCTTCAAAGGAAACCTCTTCAGGCTCCTCTTCTAGTTCAAGATCATCAGAACTATCATCTTCAGGTTCTTCTTCAACAGATGTCCGGAAATCATCTTCAATAGCGTCTTCTGGATTTTCGCCCAAATCTTCTTCTGGCTCCAAAGCTACTTCTTCTTCAACCTCAGCAACAGATTCAGCGACAATCTCCTCTTCTTCATCAACCTCTTCAGTCAATTCGAGAACATCGTCATCATCTTCTTGTGTTGCTTCTTCCTTTGGGGCTTCATTTTCAGGTGTACCTTCACCATCACCTTCAGGATCGTCCTCAGAGATAATTCGGCGAATTGACGCCAGAATTTCTTCCATTGATGGTTCACTCTGGGCTTCTTGATCACTCATTGAAATGTTGTCCCACCGCTTCTTACACTGCCAACATAGTCATTAACCGATACAAGATCGGCATTGAAAGCTAGATATTATTGAAAAAGAAGGGCTTTTGCACGCCTATTTTTCAATTTCAAGTCCAAACCATTTATCACGGACCTTGTTATAGTCATCCGCAGGATCAAACAGGTTAACAGAAAGTCCGATATACTGGGCTGTCATCTGTCCCATAGAGCTAAGAACCTGGTATGTTGCAACCACTTCATCACGTTGAGCTCTTACAAGGTTCACTTGTGCATCAAGAAGTTCCTGTTCAGCGTCAAGGACGTCAAGGACAGTACGTTCACCAACCTCTTCTTCCTGACGGACACCTTCCAGAGCAATTTCAGCTGCATTCACAGCTGCAATAAATGATTTAATTTGCGCTTGTGTGCTGACGAGATTCTCCCAGGAAGATGTCCCCTGCTGCTCAACGGAACGTTCTTGTTCAACGATTTGTATTCTGCTCTGGTTGGCATTTTGCTTTGCTTGTCTCACACGGCTACTGACGAGCCCTTGCTGATAAAGCGGTACAACAAGCTGGGCAATCACTTCTCCGGAAGTGCTATCGATATCTTTGCCAGAGGTTTCATCAGCCCGGCTCACACTGCCAACAAGAGAGAGCTCAGGATAAAGTTCACCTGTGATTTCGCGAATTTGATTTTTCAGGGCTAGCTCATTGTATTTCGCGGCAAGCAATGACGGGTTATTTTCAAGCGCAACATTGAGAAGTTCGGCCTCTGATGCTGGCAAAATAGCATAAGGAGCGGGCTGTTCGATCTCGCCCGTCGCACCACCAACAACCTCTTCATAAACGGCTTTCGCTGTGTTGAGATCACCTTCGGACGCGATCCGCTGGGCTGTTGCAGTAGAATATCTGGATTCTGATTGAGCAACATCTGTACGGGTTAGTTCTCCGACTTCAAAACGATCCCTTGTAGCCTCTAGCTGACGTTCAAGAACTCTTTCATTATTAATGTTCAATTCAAGAATTGCCTGCTCGCGCCATACATTTGAATAGGCTGTTACCGTCTGGAGAAGAATATCCTGCTC
>MABB01000099.1:5684-14744 GCA_002162915.1 Rhodospirillales bacterium 47_12_T64 | reverse complement strand
TACATGGCCTATAAGATAGCCTTCTCCAAAGGATCGATAAAAATTGGCAAACAAGAAACGCCAAGTTTCTATCAAGGGTTTATTCTTAATATCCTAAACCCGAAAGCTTGGATTGCTTCGATATCAGGTGTGACAGCCTTTACTGCGAAAGGGGATATGTCGAGCCTCATTCTGTTCTGTAGCTTGTATTTCTTCATCTGTTTTATCGGTGTGGGGTCTTGGGCTGTGGTAGGTAAACAGGCAAAAGCATTGGTGCAAAAAGAAAGTCAGTTGCGGATATTTAATAAAATCATGGGAGCTGGCTTAGCTGGAGTATCGGCGTATTTATTGCTGACCTGATCTAAAAAACGGGGATCGTATCAGAATGCGATCCCTTTTATTTAGTCATCAAACATGAACGCAAGTTACTTATTTATAACAATATTTTGAGATCGATTTAAATATTCCTGCCATCAGGTAAAGGTTGCCTTAACAGCTTTTTTCAATTCAGGCAGATGGCCTCTGACTTCACTCATATCATCTAAACAGCCTTCGATAATCGATGCGATATGAGACAAACGTTTACCAAATATCAGATCCACTCGTTCCTTTTAGTATCCCACAATCGGTTAAAACCACCGCATTCTATGCGGTTAAGAAAAAATTATGATGCGTGCGAAGCGTACTCTTTATACATGAAGTCAACTTTAAGTTGGCACTATAACTAAATTACTACCAACTAAAGTCGGTAGTGATTTAGTTATAGTGCCTTATATGTGACAAGCTATTACTTAAATTTAAAGATAAGAACATGAGTATACGTCTCGTTCTCTTTGCTTTTCCCCCTCATAACGGGTATTTGATTGCCGAGCGATCAGTCGCAGCTCAAAAATAGGATGAATTCGTTTGGTAACTAGTGCGGTCAGTAGTCTGAAATCCTGGCGCTGAAAATTTGAAGAGTATCCAGAATATATGAATAATAGTTCACACACTCCATCTGCAGGAACTGTTCAGTCATGCGAAGACACTAAGGCCATGACACGCCGCCTTGTCAGGCACTGCGCTGCCTATAAAGGGGCGAACACAAAGCGTAGCATCGTTCAGTTGATCATCACCATTGTACCTTTTTTCGCCCTTATCGCTGTAATGTTGCTCGCAGTCGAGCACGACTTTTGGGCCGGGCTTGTACTCGTGCTGCCTGCGGGTGCCTTTCTGGTGCGGATTTTCATCATTCAGCATGATTGCGGCCATGGCTCTTACCTTTCCACACGCAAAGCCAACAACAGGCTTGGACGCCTGCTGTCTTTATTGACGGTGACGCCCTATTCGTTCTGGCAGAAAGCTCACCACATGCATCATGCAACGTCGGGTAATCTGGACAAACGAGGCTTCGGTGACATCGACACTCTAACAGTGGTGGAATACACAGCTCTATCGCGTGCCGGGCGCCTGAGTTACAGGCTGCGGCGAAATCCGTTGGTATTATTTCTTTTCGGCATGCCGTACCTCTTCATCATTGGCCACCGCATCCCGCTGGGCATGCCATTCTCTTTCGCTAAGGTGTGGCGCTCTGTGCTGTCGACCGATCTGTCCTTGGTCCTGATTTACGGTGCAGTGATCGCACTATTCGGCATAAAGGCATTTTTGCTTGTCATCCTGCCGAGCATTGCTGTGGCGGCGTGGATTGGGGGGTGGATGTTTTACATCCAGCATCAATTTGAAGAAACACACTGGGCGACACACAAGGAATGGAATTTGCACGCAGCAGCGATCCTCGGAAGTTCCCATTATGTCTTGCCGTCAGCCTTGCAATGGCTCACCGGTAACATTGGTCTGCACCACATCCATCACCTCTGCGGCACGATCCCCTTCTATCGTCTGAAGGACTGCCTTGACGCCAGCCCTGAACTACAGGCAATGAACAGGCTAACCCTACGGGAAAGCCTGAAGTGCATGCGCCTTACTCTGTGGGATGAGCACGCCCAAAAACTGATTGGTTTTAGCGATATAAAGGTAGCATAAGGTCAGGTAATAAAGAGTTGGGTATCATAAGCAAGATATCGTCATGCCTGTACGGCGGATACCCGTCCTAAGTTCTTTGACATTTGCACGACAAGGCCCATAACACAGATTTATCCATTAGAACGGATCATCTCCCCTCAACGCTTATGGGGCTAATGAATGGATATCCTTATTGGTTCAGCGTAGCTCTTAAAGAACGAGAATGAGACAAAATCCGAGAGTAGATAATCTGATCATCCTTGGCAGACCATCGAGAAGCTCCGTTACAGCCGAAAACCTCACAATTAATAAATCTCTGGGCAAAACGAAAAGGGCCGCCAAACGGCAGCCCTTTCCAAATATTCTGAACTTCTGTTCTTCGAAGCTTAACGCTTGGAGAACTGGAAGCTACGACGAGCTTTACGCTTACCGTATTTTTTACGTTCAACAACACGGGCATCACGTGTAAGGAAGCCGCGTGCTTTCAGAGCAGGACGAAGGCCTGGCTCGAAATAAGTCAAAGCTTTTGAGACACCGTGACGAACCGCGCCAGCCTGGCCAGAAAGACCACCACCTTTAACAGTACAAACGATATCAAACTGTCCTGTGCGCTCTACTGTCTCAAATGGTTGAGCAAGCATCATGCGAAGAACTGGACGTGCGAAGTAAACAGCTTCTTCACGACCATTAACAGTAATTACGCCAGTACCAGGCTTAAGCCAAACGCGTGCAATAGCACCTTTACGTTTACCTGTTGCATAAGCACGACCTTGTGCGTCGAGTTTAGGTTCAGCAACAATCGCGCTTTCTTCAGCAGCAGGAGTTACATCACCAAGATCACTCAAAGAGTTGAGAGTTTCTTCAGCCATTGATTACTGGCTCCTCTTGTTCTTGATGTTTCTGGATGCAATATCCAGAACTTCAGGCTGCTGAGCTTCGTGGTTGTGGTCAGGACCAACAACAACGCGAAGATTGCGCATCTGCTGACGACCGAGTGGTCCTTTAGGAACCATACGCTCGATAGCTTTTTGAACAACACGCTCAGGGAAACGCCCGTCAAGGATCTGACCAGCTGTACGTTCTTTGATACCGCCCGGGTGGCCGGTATGCCAGTAGTACTTCTTGTCAGCGCGCTTGTTGCCGGTAAGGGCAATTTTTTCGGCGTTGATGATAATAACGTTATCACCACAATCCATGTGTGGTGTATAAGTTACTTTATTTTTACCGCGCAGGATATTTGCGACTTCGACAGCCAAGCGACCGAGAACAACGCCTTCAGCGTCGATCACAAACCACTTTTTTTCGATATCTGCGGGTTTAGCAGAATAAGTTTTCATATAAACAGAGCCACTGCATACTGTTGTAATAAGGAGCAAGACACACACTGTGCTCTTGCGTGGTTGGGTTCTATTACAGCCCGAGCGACCTGTCAAACAGTTTTAAAAATTACGACACAAAATAACTGTGTAATTTCAATTAGTTAAAAATGAGGTATTATTTTACCTCAAAATTTAATGTTTTTTTAAAATTATTTCGACATCCCATGCCAATTTTTATTGCTCCGGACAGAAAGTAAGTCAAAGATGCGTTTGTATAAAATATAAACTACGGAGTATTTATGTATCCGACTTCAGATGTCGTGGTTATCGGTGGCGGTATAATAGGAAGCGCAGCAGCCTTCTTTTTAGCAAACAATCCCGACTTTGATGGCAAGGTAACTGTTATAGAAAAAGATAATAGTTACCAGAGTTCATCCACAACTCTTTCCGCAGCGTCGATAAGGCAGCAATTTTCTACACCAGAGAACATTAAAATATCCCAGTTCGGTATAGAATTCCTCAGAAATGTTGGCGACATTCTTGCCTTAGACAAGATTAACCAGACAGAATCTGTCCCCGACATTGGACTGCAGGAAAAGGGATACCTCTTACTCGCAAGTTCTAATGGCGAAGATATCCTCAGAAATAATAATATCGTTCAAAGGGAACACGGTGCCGATATTAATCTGCTGACACCAACCCAACTTGGTGACCGTTTTCCGTGGATGAATTGCACCGACCTTTCACTCGGGTCGCTAGGGAATACAGGCGAAGGCTGGTTTGACGCCTATAGTTTGTTACAGCTCTTCAGGGCAAAAAACAAAGAACTTGGCGTTGACTATATATATGACGAGGTTATCGATCTTAAATCTGACTGCAAAAGCGTTAATGCCGTTGTTTTAAAAAAGGGCTCATCTATCAGTGGCAGGTACTTTATCAATGCAGCAGGTCCACAGGCGGCGAGTGTTGCATCGATGGCAAAGGTTCCCCTTCCCGTCGAAAGCAGGAAACGATGCGTTTTTGTCTTTCACTGTCGCGATGAAATACATAACTGTCCTTTGGTCGTCGATAACAGCGGTGTCTATTTCCGACCTGAAGGAGAGAATTTCATATGTGGCGTTTCTCCTGACGCGAAAAATGATCCCCTAAGTTACGATTACGATATTGATTACAATTTGTTTGATGAAACAATTTGGCCAATTCTCGCTCATCGTGTGCCTGCTTTTGAAAGTATCAAACAAATCAATGCCTGGGCTGGTCATTATGCATACAACCTATTGGATCAGAACGTTATATTAGGAACACACCCAGAAATCGATAATCTGTATTTCGCAAATGGTTTCAGCGGACACGGCTTGCAGCAGGCTCCTGCTGTTGGGCGGGCTCTCTCGGAACTCATTGTTCACAGCAAATACCGGAGTCTCGACTTATCAATCTTTGGTTTCGACAGAATCATGAAAAATACCCCCGTAAAAGAGCTCAATATAATCTAATCGTTAAGATTGATTAACCAATGCAAGGCATTGTAAATCCTATATTATTATAGGTTTATGCCTTGTATTAGGCTCTTGTGGTATGTCGGGCACACATTCTTACCACTTTTTTGCCCCACCATCGCTCTACTTTTTCTGCTTAAGATAAGGGCATGGGAAATTATAACAACATATACCGCATGGATACACAGGCAAAAGTGTCCGCGAGTGTTCACATTGAACGAAACGATGATATTGATGTTGATCGTCTTGTCTGGGATGTGGAATACCGTGAGGTCGTAAAAAGATTTCTTCAACCGAGGGACGACGTTCGTATCTCCCTTGGAGCTTAAGAGAAATCCTTTACTGTACTTTTTTGTCACTGTGATTTTTCCTCCCCTGTGATTTTCTAGGGTGAACAATAAAGCTTTAAGAGAAGATCGCTTCTTCTTTTCGCTATTTTTCTGCTAAACCAGTTTCCTTTCAAACGACTCATTTCGTGCACTTTTTTCTTTGTTACTAAAGTGCTAAAATTCTCACGTTATGCAAAAAAAGACGAGCCCTTCAAGAAAAAAACCAAATGCCAAGCAGCTTTTGTGGCTTAATCAAGGTCTCTCTCAAGCAGGCGGTAAATTACCCTTGTTTGATGAGTTGGGACAGCAATACGATTCCAAACTTATTCATGCCTGTATTAACCATGGGTGGGCCGAGCTTTGGTTCAAAAACCCCCTAAAATCCGACTGGCTTGTCTGTAAACTTACAGATCCTGGCAGAGAAGTATGTGATCAGTAACATTTCTTTGAATCAACCTCACAATTTTCCGCATCCTTTTCATGACACTGATATGAAATTTTATACAAACGTTGACTGCCCGGTCAAACACGCCTAGCCTCTAACGAATTGTGCAGTGCACAAAACACAAAATTTATTTGGTACGTGATAAAATATAGGCCAAAGGCTCAGGGGTAAGTTACAATGTTATATACGCTTTTTGATATGCAAAGTGCAGCTCTCGGTCCTATGCGGGCGATAACGGAACTTACTAAAACATACTTTACCAACCCTCTTTTCCCTATGTCACAGACTTATATGGGCAAAATCATGGCTGCCAGCGCAGATGTGATTGAAGGCGTTATACGGCATCGCGGCAAGCCGGAATGGGGCTTTCAGGCTATCCAGAAAGATGACGGCATACATCCCATCGATCTCGCAAGAATTGACCATAAACCTTTTGCCGATCTGATCCGTTTCAAATGTGATCTCGCCAAAAAGCCTAAAAAGATCCTCCTTGTTTCCCCAATGTCGGGTCACTTTTCAACTCTTCTGCGCGGCACAGTACA
This sequence comes from Rhodospirillales bacterium 47_12_T64, assembly GCA_002162915.1. Classification (GTDB taxonomy): domain Bacteria; phylum Pseudomonadota; class Alphaproteobacteria; order Kiloniellales; family Kiloniellaceae; genus Kiloniella. The sequence goes on along the minus strand of MABB01000099.1, from coordinate 8,633 downwards.
AACATTGGTAATGGACCATGAAGTTTATGTCACTGACTGGAAAGATGCCAGTAAAGTACCTGCGTCTGAGGGTGACTTCGGGCTGGAAGAATACATACAGTATCTTATCGATTATATGCGTCTTTTGGGCCCGGACCTTCATGTCATCGCTGTTTGTCAACCTGCGCCACTTGTGTTAGCTGCAGTATCTATTCTCGCTGCTAATGACGATCCCGCACAACCTTGTACAATGACATTAATGGGCGGTCCCATTGACCCGGGTGCGGCAGAAACAGAAGTCACAAAGCTTGCTGATAGCAAGTCTCTGTCCTGGTTTAAAAATAACCTTACGGCCACGGTCCCTCTTCAGCATGAAGGCTCTGGACGACGTGTTTACCCCGGCTTCATGCAACTGGCGGCTTTCATATCCATGAACTCAGCACGTCATGTCGATGCGCATATGCAGCATTATAACAACCTGATTGTGGGTGACGGAGATTCAGCAGAAAGCCATAACAAATTCTACGATGAATACCTCTCCGTTATGGATGTTACCGCAGAATTCTACCTTGATACGATTGAGCATGTTTTTCAGGAACGAAGCCTGCCAAACGGTACAATGGTCTGGAAGGGGCAAAAGGTAGATCCATCAAAGATCAAAAAAACCGCCCTCCTTACTGTAGAAGGGGAGCTCGACGATATTTCAGCTCCTGGACAAACAGCATCAGCCCATGTGATGTGTTCTTCGCTTGCAAAAAACAAACACCAAAACCATGTTGAAAAAAACGTCGGACATTACGGTATATTTAATGGCCGAAAGTGGCGTGAAAGTGTATCAAAAGAAATAAACAAATTCATAGAAAAGCACCAAGCCAAACCTCAGAAATAATTATCTTTTTCAGGAGTTAATTATCTTTTTATAAAGATAATATATTTAGGTAGGGTAGAAATTTAATAACCTGAATAAACTGGTGCTCGCCTATGCCAACTCTTCGCTCTTCCTTATTGGTACCTGTTGTTTTGACTGCTCTACTCGTTTTGAGTGGATGTACCAGCGTTTATGATGACACCAAAGGTTGGGGCAACGATCTGTGGGAGGAAATCAAAGAAGGGTCAAAACAGGCCAGTCATGCAACGAAAGAGGCGTTGGATTCCATTAACGAAGACACTTCTGAATCTGAGCTAAAATCATCTGGACCAAAATCATCTGAGATAGAAACCTCATCGTTAGAACCAGTAAAAATTCCAAACGGAAGTACCAGTACTCCGACACCGTTGAAGGATTCAGAAAAAGCGGCTCAACCACCCAAGGTAATGCCCAAGGGTAACTACGCCGTACATTTATCCTCAAATAAAAGTAAGAAAAGCGCTGAACAGGAATGGACAGAACTTCGGAACGCTTTCCCAAGAGAAACGCAAGGTCTCAAGCTTCGGTTGAAATCTGTCAAAATCACAGGAAAAGGAACCTTTTACAGGGTTCTCGGCTCAGCCTTTGGTACCAAAGCAGCGGCAAGTAAAGCTTGTGAAATCTTCAAGAAGAAAAAACAGTACTGTGTTGCGGTTAAGCTATAATCGCCCCTGCATCAAGGAAGTGCCTGCCCCACCTGATACAGAGCCTCACTATTTTTATTTATCGCCCCAGAATAGATCTGAGCTCATCGGCTTTAACTCTGGCACCTTTAACAAGAAAACCAATATCACCGCCATCAAGGACCATATCATAGCCATCGTCATAAAGCACAGCTGCCTGGCGTTTGGGCGTTGGTATCGCGCCAAGTAATTTTCCAGCTTGTTTGACCGCCTTTTCCACTTTGGCAATCGCAGCCATGACAACGGGATGGTCCGTTTGTCCCGGGTACCCAAGATCTGCAGATAAATCCGAAGGCCCAATAAAGATCATATCAACCCCGTCAGTCGTGGCAATTTCGGCGGCCTTTTCAACACCTTCGGCATCTTCAATCTGACAAATGATCATAATTTCATCATTAAAGTTTTCGAGATATTCAGTGGCTCTCACACCGTAATCAGCCCCACGAACAATTGTAGAAGCAACGCCCCTCTTCCCCCTTGGGGCATAGAGTGCAGCCTCTACTGCCGCTTTGGCCTCAGAAGCAGAGGATACAGACGGGATCATCACACCATCAGCACCTGCATCAAGGACACGTTTGATTTCAGCATAAGAATTATGAGATACACGGACAAAAATCTTGGGTCCGTATGCCCTGGCTGCCTGCATCTGGGCAATAGCATCAAGAACAGAGCCTGGACCATGTTCCAAATCAATCATCAGGCAGTCATTTCCTGCTTGAGCGATAATTTCAGTCGCCATCGGGCTAAATAAATCAATCCAGCATCCAAAAGCAGGGTGATGGTTTCCAAGTTTTCTACGCAACTGTTCATTCGCCATGATCTGTTATTCCAGTAAAATATCTTTGAAACAAATAGAGACGTGAAGATTTTATTTAAAGAGATGCTAACTCAAGAAAAGCTTCTTTAAAACAGGAACAGTTAAACAAAACTTCAAAAGGGATGAGATTTTCAGGAATGAAGCAAGCCTGCCGAGGATGTGCACGGGGCACATCCTCCCAAAACACCAAATGAATAGGTTCTGGATCGCGACTTACATATAGCACGATAAGCGGCTCGCTTCGGGAAGTGCATCCAATCGCGCTGTTAGGCAGCGTAAAGATCCCTTTTCCCGAAGCTTTTTGACCTGTTACACTCAGGTCTAAACACCCTATATGTAACAATAGAGCGATAAAATCTCAAGCCATCAACCGAAAAACTTCGTTTGATAACAGCTTAATTTTTATGGTGAGAGCTTAATTCATTCCCTCAGCAAGATCAGTCAATTCCTGCACATCATTAATTTGAAGTTTTCCGTTTGCAGGAATTGAGATTACGTTCTTCTTTTTTAAGTTAGTCAGAGTACGACTGACCGTTTCGGTTGTCAGCCCAAGATAATCCCCA
>MABB01000099.1:0-5675 GCA_002162915.1 Rhodospirillales bacterium 47_12_T64 | reverse complement strand
CTACCCATAGAAAGTAGAATTTGATCGCCAGAACCAGTTTTTGCCTTGACCCTCTTTGATAAAGAAAGAAGGAAACTGCATACTTTTTCAATTGCCGTTTTACGACCAAGTAAGAGCATTTGATCCTGAGCCAAAACCAGTTCGTTGGACACCATATTTAATAAACGGTTTTCTAACCCAGGTAATTCTTTCAAAAGCTTTTCAAGTTTTGCTCTCGGGAAGCGACAAAGTCGACTATCTTCAAGGGCTTCCGCTGAGTAGGCATAACAGTCATTCATCGCAATTCCCAGGAAGTCACCCGGAAAGAGAAAGCCTGTCATTTGTCTGCGCCCATCAGGGAGTAATTTGTAAAGCTTGATAGATCCGCCAGTTACATTGAAAAGGAAATCAGCAGAGTCCAGTTCATTGATAATCGTGACGCCTTTGCCAACTTCAACGCCTTTTGAAATAGTTGATAATTTTTGTAACTCACCACACGAAAGAGCATGGCACAAGCTCATCTCAGCAATATTACACTTTTCGCAAAGAGAAGGAATGCCTGAAGGTACAGCCTCTGTATGGACTGTTTGAGAAAGGCTTCTCATGCTTATTTTTCCTGACAGATATTTTTTTACTATGTGATAAATACTCCGACAAGGCGACGAAGGGAATACAAAACTATAAAATTCTATGCGTCATATTGACCTACATCAAAGACGAACCCGTCTAGCTGGTCTTTCAATGTACCACAAAATCCATCGGCACAAACCCATAGGCGAGCAATACACAGTGCAATTTGCAATTAAACCACTCGACCAAGAAAAAACGGTGCAGTTATTACCTCTTATCCAAATATTAAAGAGCGATATAACCATTGAGCAATGGCAAGGCTATGTCGATAGTTTCACCGGTAGAAATCATCGCGAGTGCGGCATTATCACGGTCAAAAATACTGCTGGGTATTATCTTGGAGTTCTTTGCTTTAAAATTGTAGAAGATGTTAGTCATCAGTTGGTTATGGATGTTTCTAATTATGTTACTGCCGATATTTTAGGACGAAATGATATTTCAGGTACCCTGCTCAACTGGCTGGAAGACCAGGCTAAAAAACGGGAATGCCACGCCATACACCTGACAATAGAAAAACAAAACTCAATTTTCCCAGAAAATGGTTATACAAAATCCATACCTAAACAACTCAACAACAAGGGATATGTATGCGACGCAGTCCGCCTTTGTAAAAAACTAACGTAAACACCAAAACATCACACCAAAATACTCGATCATAAAGACAGCTAAGCCTGTCTGGCTGAGGTGCCTCATCCCGTATCATTGACCTAGATCAATGCTCTTGTGTAAATCGGAGTTAAATTACGGGTACTGTTAGATGTTCTTTCTAACGGTAATTATCACGTTTTTTATGATAAAAGGCGACTTCAGGAATGACTCGGGAAACTACCGCAAAAGCGAGATTATCCATCGACGGATGGGTAACAGCAGCGGCACTGGTAATTGGTATTTTTTATGCCATATTAACCGCCGCACGAACCGAAGATCCATTAATGTCTATCCATGCGTATATATTCGCTGGCGCATTTTTACTTGGTATCTTTGCTATTATCAAAGCCTATTACGACAGCTCAGAACATCAGGCCAACAAACCTGCTGATGCGCCCGTTGAATATAACCTCGACGTTATAAAAGCAGGCGTGATCGCCTCCGTATTCTGGGGCATTGCAGGATTTTTGGCTGGAGATACGCTTGCCTTCCAGTTGGCATACCCAGACCTCAACTTTGATGTCTCTTTCTTCAACTTTGGACGGTTGCGCCCTCTTCACACCTCGGCTGTAATTTTTGCTTTTGGCGGTAACGTTCTTATTGCAACGTCGTTTTATGTCGTACAGAGAACTTGTAAGGCCCGTATGCCTGGCGATTTTGCGCCATGGTTCGTGTTTTGGGGATATCAACTTTTCATCGTGATTGCCGCAACCGGTTATCTGATGGGAATTACCCAAAGTAAAGAATACGCCGAGCCCGAATGGTACGCTGATATATGGCTGACAATTGTCTGGGTCGTTTATCTGTTTGTCTTCTTGGGAACTCTCTGGAAAAGACGTGAACCACATATCTATGTTGCAAACTGGTTCTACCTCGCCTTTATCGCGACCGTCGCCATGCTCCATATAATCAATAACCTTACAGTTCCGGTCTCCTGGACAAGCACAAAGAGTTATATCCTTTTTGCTGGCGTGCAAGACGCTCTGGTTCAGTGGTGGTATGGTCACAACGCAGTTGGTTTCTTTTTGACTGCCGGTTTCCTTGGGATCATGTACTACTTTGTTCCTAAACGCGCAGGACGTCCGGTTTATTCCTATCGCCTTTCGATTGTTCACTTCTGGTCCCTGATTTTCATGTATATCTGGGCTGGACCGCACCATTTGCATTACACAGCTTTGCCTGACTGGGCTCAGACATTGGGCATGACCTTCTCCATCATGCTTTGGATGCCATCCTGGGGCGGGATGATCAATGGCCTGATGACCTTGTCCGGGGCCTGGGATAAACTTCGTACCGATCCTGTGTTGCGTATGCTGGTTGTATCCATTGCCTTCTATGGTATGAGTACCTTTGAAGGTCCGGTAATGGCCATCAAAGCCGTGAACTCTCTTTCTCACTATACAGACTGGACAATTGGTCACGTTCATTCTGGCGCATTGGGCTGGGTTGCTTTTGTCAGCTTTGGCGCTCTTTACTGCCTTGTTCCCTGGCTTTGGAACCGCACACAGCTCTATTCCTTGAAATTGGTAAGTTACCACTTCTGGATCGCGACCTTCGGTATCCTGCTCTACATCACCTCCATGTGGGTATCGGGTATTCTGCAAGGTTTGATGTGGCGTGCCTATGACGAACTTGGCTTCCTGGAATATTCTTTCGTTGAAACCGTTGAAGCGATGAATCCTTTATATTGGATCCGTGCAATCGGCGGTGCTTTCTTCCTGATCGGTGCGTTGATAATGGCTTACAATCTCTGGCGTACGGCACGTGGAGACGTAAGGGAGGAAAGACGTCTTCTTTCTCCTGAAAGCGTACCTAGTCCTGTAGCTGCAGAATAAGGAGGGAATGATCATGATTAAACACGAAATATTTGAAAAGAACTCAATCGTTCTCCTGATCGGTATATTACTGGTCGTTTCCATTGGTGGCCTGATTGAGATTGCGCCACTATTTTATCTGGAAAGCACTATCGAGAAGGTTAAGGGCATGCGCCCTTACTCTCCTCTCGAGCTTGCAGGACGAAACATCTATATCCGCGAAGGCTGTACATCTTGCCATTCGCAGATGATTAGATCTCTTCGGGATGAAGTAGAGCGCTATGGCCCCTACTCTCTTGCCGCTGAGTCCATGTACGATCATCCCTTCCTATGGGGATCAAAACGTACAGGTCCTGATCTGGCGCGTGTTGGTGGAAAATATTCTGACGAGTGGCATACAGAACACCTATTGAATCCACGCGGGATTGTTCCTGAATCCATTATGCCGGGGTATCCGTTCCTTCTTGAAAACCCTTTGAGCTATAAAGACATCAAGGAGCATTTGGTTTCAAACAAAATGGTTGGTGTTCCCTATACCGATGAAATGATTGAAACCGCGATGGATGACGTGCGAACCCAGGTTGATCCCGACGCTGATACCGATGGTCTTCTTGCCCGTTATCCCAAAGCACAAGTCAGAGATTTTGACGGTAACCCAAAGGTTCTTTCCGAAATGGATGCTTTGATTGCCTATCTGCAAATGCTTGGAACTCTTGTGGACTTCTCAGCCTATCAGGCTGATGGCCCCAACCAGCGATAAGGAAACTGTCATGGAATATAACGACATTTCAGAATTTTCGCGGACCTGGGGGCTTGTGTACCTCGTGGCTATGTTTCTGGCTGGGATCCTTTACGCTTTCTGGCCCCGGAACAAATCCAAATTCGATCACGCAGCCCAAATTCCACTAGAGGATGACTAGTCATGGCAGGAAATCCAAGAAAAGACGAGATCTCCGGCGTCGACACCACAGGTCACGAGTGGGACGGCATTGAAGAACTAAACAACCCGCTGCCGCGTTGGTGGCTTTGGGTACTATACGCATCTATTATCTGGTCAATTGTCTATTGGATATTGATGCCAGCCTGGCCGGGAGTGTCCGATTATACCAAAGGTATGCTTGGTTATTCTCAGCGTAATGAAGTCCAGATGGAGTTGGCCGAGGTCAAAGCGAGTAGAGCTGGCTTGGACGAAAAAGTTCTGGCATCTTCACTTGAAGAAATTACCAAGGATCAGAATTTAAACCAATATGCACTTGCAGCCGGGAAAGCTGCATTTGGAGACAACTGTTCTGGTTGCCACGGTAGTGGTGCTCAAGGAGCAAAAGGTTATCCCAATCTCAATGACGATCATTGGCTTTGGGGTGGTTCGCTCGAGGATATTCATTACACTATTAATTACGGTATCCGCTCCACACATGATGATACCCGGTTTAATGACATGACCGCATTCCTGACGGACGAGATCCTTGAAAAGGCCGATATCTCTGACGTTGCAGAATATGTGTTATCCCTTTCAGGTAAATCGACTGATGTTAAAGCCACAGGGCGTGGTGAAGAGATTTTTGCAGATAACTGTGCCGCCTGTCATGACGACGGTGGTGTTGGTAACCGCGATCTCGGTGCCCCCAACCTGTCTGATTCTCTCTGGCTTTATGGTGGTGACAGGAAAACAATCATTCAAACTGTTTCCTATGGCCGCAAGGGCGTCATGCCAACATGGGAAGCCCGGTTGGACCCTGTCACGGTCAAAGCACTTAGCTTATACGTCCACTCATTAGGAGGCGGTGAATAAGCTTTATTGCCCATAGGGAGTAAAACGTCTCTCCCTATGGGTACCTCAAATAATAAAAATATAACCCGTCAGAAAAGAACGTCTGTAAAATATGAGCACCAAGCTAGAACAGATCGTCAGAGATGCCACGATTCAGGTGGAAGCCGTTAACAAGAAAGAGAACCGTCCTCTTTATAAAAAACGTGAACCCATTTTCCCCAAACGTGCCGTTGGTAAGTTTCGCCGTTTGAAATGGTTGATCATGATCTTCACGCTTTCAATCTACTATTTGGTTCCCTTTATCAGGTGGGATCGCGGCCCCGGAGCCCCTGATCAGGCTGTGCTTATCGATTTTCCGGCGAACCGATTCTACTTTTTCTTTATCGAATTGTGGCCGCAGGAAGTTTATTACATCACTGGCATACTCATCGTTGCCTGCTTGATGTTGTTCTTTTTCACAAGCTTGTTCGGGCGTGTTTGGTGTGGCTACACCTGCCCACAGACAGTGTGGACAGATCTGTTTATTGCAGTTGAGCGTTGGATCGAGGGTGATCGCAATGCCCGAATAAAACTCCATAGAGCAAAGTGGAGTTTTGAAAAGGTTGGAAAATATACCCTTAAACATTTACTCTGGTTACTTATTGGCATGGCCACGGGTGGAGCCTGGGTTTTCTATTTTGCAGATGCTCCAACCCTCTTCGTCGAGTTATTTACCTTACAAGCCGACATGACTGCCTATGTCTTTGTTGCCATGTTTACCGGCACCACCTACACGCTCGGTGGTCTTTCCCGTGAACAGGTTTGCACCTACATGTGCCCCTGGCCTCGCATCC
>MABB01000130.1:12211-15096 GCA_002162915.1 Rhodospirillales bacterium 47_12_T64 | reverse complement strand
AAACCGGAGCTGTAATTGGACTCACGGCAGTTCAAAATCAAGGGCGCTATGGTGGAGTTGACTGCGTTGGGGATTTGATCGTTCAATTTCGAGAAAAGGACAGTAAGTTTTCAAACCCCGGGCTTGTTAATGCTGGTGTCTATGCCCTGAAAAAGAAAGCTATAGGTGAGTTTCTCAAGCTTCTGTCATCTCTTGAAATCGATGTCTTTTCTGCCATGGCAGTACAAGGTTCTATTCGGGGAGTAGAGCTCAAGGGCTTTTTTATTGATATAGGGTTGCCCGAAACGTTGGAGTATTCCAGAGAACACCTTCTGGATCATTTACACTAAAGGCAACATCGGGAGCAGGATCTAGATTATAATTGGAAAGCTCTAATCCTAAATGATTTGATTAAAGAGAGATCCGTCAAAGTTTATTCAGTCTTATGTCTCTCTGGTAAATGTCGAATAAATCATACCCATCCCATATATGTGAAAATGCATGACTTTGACCAATCGGGGTAATGTTATCAAAAAATAATTCTGTGGAATTATTGATCAACGTTATTATATCAGCTTCTGAATATCCAAAATAAGCGAGTGTTTGTTCTTTTGCGGTTAGGAGTGGTTGAATATCGGAGATCTTCGATAGAGAAGTTTCGACGAGTAACCCATTACCATGATGATGCTCGTGTATACTCTGCAAGTTTTCTTTGTTAAAAGTTACCATGTCTAAAATTGAGATGTTTGAAGAGCCGTAATGCAAACTGCTCTTATCCAAAAGGGCCATGAGACTATAAAGACTGTCCTGTTTTTCAACAGAATTACCGATCTCTTGGCTATAATGATGATTTTGATTCACCGTATCCAGTAGGACATGCAGTTTCTTCTTCGCTGGTACAAGGTGATTATCGTCTCCGATCCAGCAGAGAATTTTGGGAGAAGTGCAGGCTTTTTGATCAAACAGTGTGATATCATTGTATAACTGTTGAGCGATCTTTTTTTGTTGGTCTTTTGTGGTTCCCAGAAAATATTTTGCGTTAATGAGTGACCAGGAAAAACGATCTGCGAAGCTTATATCCATTGCTTTAGGCGCCAGAGGCACTTGACGTATCTGACGGATTGTTTGGTCGCCGCCCCATATTACACGTAGGTCACATTCCCTCGAGAAGTACTCTGTTATTTCTCTTTGATGATCATAGGAAAAAATACGAAGGTTCTCAGATATTTTCTTGTTTATCTGGTCGTTAAGTAGATTTTTAATTAAATCGCAGAGTAAATAAGAAATTTCTGGAGCGTTCGGAGATAAACGTATGATCGTTTTATTGCCCGTCAACAAGGCCAAGGCCAATTGATAGCAGAAGAGTGATCCAACATTCGTTGGTGGTGTAAGGAACACTACACCACGAGATCGCTTAATGACATTTCCTGCTTCATTATGCGAGATTCTTGTCCGTATAAGGGGGATTATATTTCCGCGACGGAGCCAGAAGGCCAGCGCAGATAATTCTGGATCTTGACTATGAACGGACGATGAAAATATCTGTTTGGAAATATTGTTTAAAAAATCAACGACTGTATCGCAATATGGGGGAAGGTTGCATTCACGAAAGAGAGGGGCAGAATCAAGGTCAGCTAATGTCAATTTTTGCTTTGTTGGCACAATTTGCTCTAACTCCATGAGACCTAGCCTACCTTCGAAGCATGGGTGTCGCTACAGCCTCTAACTTCGGCTTTTGGGGCGCGTCTGGTTATCTCAAGGCCATGAGTGTTTTTATTGTGAGTTCCTTGATGAAGTATGCCCATGTCGCTTGTCAAAATGGAATGTCCTGGATAGCTCAGTGGTAAGAGCGAGAGCAATTGAACTAGGCCCTCTTGACCGTAGGGAAGGGGCTCAAGAGTAAAGGGATCTCTAATAATGACATCAGAGAAAGCAGGAGGGTACAGGAACCCGTCGAGGCCTTCTAGGTAAATACTGCCGATCTGCTCTACCAGGCCATAAAAATTAAAACACTTTGATAGCTTTGTATTGTTTAAAAATGCTTTTTTGAACGCGCTCGGACTTACGGCTTGTTCCTGCATTTTCTTCCATCCGCCACTGTGGATTAGAATCCCGTTTTCCAGATTAATTTCTGGAGGGCATTTTTGCAGAAAGTACATCCAAACCATAAAGGTAAAGCCAAATATAAGAAATGGCTGTCCGCTATGTTCGCTTAAAAATCGGGTGAGCTGTTCCTGATCCAAATTGAGGTCGTTATCGAGAGCAAAGCAATGTGAATGTCCAAATCGCATTAGCCCCAGAATGCCTGCTCCCCTTGCTGTCAAAGGTTTTGTTCTGATGGATGAAGGGGCATCGATAATCAACATTGGCAACCGCTTATCACCAATAACGAATTTAAGGCTCCGAGTTAAACCGAGGGATTGTCGTTTACTTGTTTCTTTATCCAGAAAAATCTGGCTTGGTTTTTGCCCGGTCGTGCTGCTGGAAGCAAGAATATTTACAATGTTGCCGGATTCTTGAATGCTATGGAGTTCTAAGCGTTTGAACAAGTTGACCGGAATAAACGGTATGTCTTCTAATGAACGACACTTTTCAGGAGCATACTTGATGGCGTGGAGAATATTGCGATACCCCGGGCACTTTGATTTGTGATACTCCGTAAGTTGTTTGAGACCATCAAAGAGTAGTTGATCTTTTTCCTCTTGTGGAAGAGCAGGGGCGGTATGGTTAAGAATACGATCTAGATTCATATCATTTCACTGAGCGTCTGATAATCCAATTTCCCAGATGTCAGCCTTGGCAGATGATCTAGTTTATGAAACTTAACATGCCCGCCTGGTATTTGATAAGTTTCGTTGAATGCTGCTTTGAGCTGATCGGTCTTATGAGATTGGTCTGTTGCTATG
>MABB01000130.1:0-12166 GCA_002162915.1 Rhodospirillales bacterium 47_12_T64 | reverse complement strand
GACAAGTGGTTTTCCATGTCGTCGAGATTCAATCGGAGACCGTATAGCTTGGCTATACGCTTTAATCGCCCGGTAATGTAGAGAAAGCCTTCCTCATCCAAGTATCCCAAATCTCCGGTTGAAAGCCGCGCGTTCATCTGGTCCGGTAAATAGAGATCGTTACGCTCCGTTGCGTAACCCTGCATAACGTTGGGGCCAGAAAGTAGGATTTCGCCTTGGTTCGGCTCTATTGAAATTTTACTTGATCCAATTACTTGCCCCACAGAGCCAAGTTTTTTTGCATATTTTCGAAGGTTAAAGGTCGAAATTCTCGGTGATGCTTCAGTTTGACCGTACATAATGTAGAAGTCACTATCTGCAGAAAGTTGCTTGAGAAACTGTTCTTGATGGGCTCCATCCAAGGTCCCTCCTGCAACAGAGAAGCGGGTTACATCTGGAATTCTTAAGCGCTCAACCCCAAACCTGAGTAGTGTTTGAAAATGGAAGGGAACTCCGGGGAAAAAGTTGCATTTATGATGACGCATTTCCTGCCAGAATTTTTTTTCCATAATACTGGCTGACGTGACGACAGATGTTGCCCCAGCCAGGGCGTGGCTGATTAAGACAGATAAGCCATAGGAATAATGAAAAGGTAAATGTGCATAAGCGCGATCATTTGAGGAAATCTGCATAGCGTTACAGATGTCCTGTCCGTTTATGGTCAGGTTCTCCTCGGCTAGTTTTACAAATTTTAAAGAGCCAGTGGACCCTGAAGTTGGCAAAATCAGGCGCAATTGTAAGGGGAGCTGGCGGGATAAGTCGCTCTCCTTACAGAGTATTTTCAGTTCCTCTGAATAGGGATGAGGGGTGGAAAAATAGCCTGGGATACTATTATTAACGGATTGGTCTGAAATAATAATATCCGGTGAAAACGTGGTTCTATATTTTTCCAGTGTCCGTGATGTCATCGACGGATCTAAGAGGCAGATTGTGTTATTTGAAGAGAGTAGGGACAAAACCGTCGCAACAGAACGGTAGGTATTCTGAGATTGTATAAAAATTAAATTTCCCTGCTTTCTAGGGAATATTTGTAGAAGATTGTCCCGGTGATGAAGGAGGTCAGTAAAAGAAAATACGTCACCCGTGTCTGCGGAGACTAAAGCGACTTTTGAAGTGTTATTTTGAAATGCTGTTTCTAGGCATTTCAAACTCTTAAACCTCCATCAACCTGTAGAGTCTGACCTGTGATAAAAGAGGACAGATCGCTGGCCAGGAACAGGGCAGCTTTTGCAACATCGTTCGGAGAACCCAGCCGACCTAGTGGGGTGTTTTCAATATGTGATCCTATCGCACGATCACTAAGATGCTCGATCATGTTGGTTTCAATCAGGCCGGGAGCAAGTGCGTTCACCCGAATGCCTTGCGGCCCCAGTTCTTTTGCTGCGGATTTCGTTATCCCGATTACAGCGGCTTTCGATGCTGCGTAAGCTGTTTGGCCTGCTGCTCCTTGAACGCCGATTATTGACGAAAGGTTGATAATTGACGGAGCGGTACTTTTTCTCATCAATCTGGAGGCAAGCTGTAAACAGTGGAGAGTTCCAAAGGTATTGACGCTAAAAATTGTTTCCAGGTTATCCGCGCTGATCATACCAATCAGGCGATCTTCTAAAACCCCTGCATTGTTGACCAGAATATCCAAGCCCTTTACCTGCTTAAAAATCTCCTTAAACATCTGTTCGACTTGGGGAAGATCAGAAAGATTGGCCGCAAAGACTGGCGGCCTGTCACCTGTGATGTTTTCTATTTCCTGGGCTGTTGCCTGACAGTGTTCTTCTGTGACACCGTGAAGGATGACTTTGGCTTTGTTCTTTGCAAAAAGGCAGGCGATTTCTTTACCAATTCCTCTTGAAGAGCCAGTTACCAGTGCAACTTTATTTTCGAGTAATGTTGTCAATCCCATGGTCTCCCAAAATAGAACAAGCCATATCGAAGCAGTTCATATCGATGATTTGCTCGGTTTCCATGAGGATATCGAATTCTGTCTCGATAGCTGCAATTAATTGCATATGCCCAACAGAATCCCATTTGGGTATGGTGTTATATTCCAGATTTTTAATCGTAGTTTCATCGTCTATCTCAAGAACCGTTGAGAAGACGTTCATTAACCGTTTAAGGGTGTGCATAATTTCTAAAACTAATAGCTCTGTTTAATCAATTTCATGGCGGACATCGTAATCTTCATTGTTGAAAATGTATTGCCAAGCCTGTCGTTTACTGGTGTCGATGAAAAGGGGTGCGCGCATATTAACGGACTTTTTCAGTTTGTCGGGCATACGACGCAAAGTCGTAACCAACATAACCCCAAGATCATCGGGCAGGATCGAAAGTTGTTGGATCGCGCTGGCAAGGTTCTCGTCAGATATCAAGCCACTTGAAAGATCATAAGGCTTGAGAATGAAGGTAAGGTCTGCTTCATCAATAGACTGCAATAGCATAAAACCGTCTAATACAGGTATCGGTGATACACTTAGGCCATACTCTTTATACTCTGAAAACCCGATCATTCCACGGGGCATCTTGATGGTTTTGTCTCGATCAATTTCCATCACGCCAAAGCGGGTTTTCAGGGTAATTATATTATTTGTTACTTCCTCGGTCTTCGGCATTGTGATCCCGGCGAAATCCTGAGCTTTATAAATAGGGTCTATATCCAACATAATGGTCTCTCCAGTCACAATAGGCAACCATGATTAACGAATAGTAAGCGTGAAATCACAAAGACTTATCTAAGGTAATTTAAAAGTGTTATTTCATTGATCCTGGTCAGGCTGATATAAGAGGCCTGAAGCTGAACTTGATCAAAGGCTAATCTACTGGTTGCTTCGGCGACATCGATATTTTCGATTCCGGAAATTGTATTCTGAACATAAGTCTTGAAATCACCGTGTTTTTTTTCAGAACCTTCCAGAATAGAGAGCTGAGCACCCATTTGACTTCGAAAAGTTGCGACGCCATCAAGCGAGGTTTGAAGTAAATCGTAGGCTTCTTGTAACACGGTTGTGTCATCATTTACCCCTGCGTATTCAACATATGCCAAACTACGCAGGATGTTTTCAAATGTGGGATCGTCGGCGGTAATGCCGTAAGTCAGAGTAGCGTCTTGATCAATTCTGTTACTGAGCTTGACGTTGTCACCCTGGTAATAATCAAAATCGGCAGTAAAGGTGCCAGGCAGACCTGCTTGAGGTGTATAGGCCACATCATTAACGTCAACGGGGGGGGTGTCTGTCAGGCTGCCTGCAAAAAGATATCTACCTTCATGTTGTGCGTTCATTAAGGCCGTGATTTCTTGCCTAAAGCTGATTGCAAACTGATCAAGCGGGATTTCTTGAATGTTGGATCCATTAAGACCATTAGCTACATCACTGAGTAAATTTGTGATGCGTGAAGCCATGGTGGTCATGTTGGTATCCATGATCTCCAGTCTGGTTTTCGTTGTTTGAATATTTCGCTCAAACTGTGTGGTTCTTACGTTGTCGCGCTGTAAACTTGCGAGTTCAAGAGCCTGAGAAGATATGTTGGTGTACTCTTGCGTTACTTTCCCACTGGCTATTTGGACTGTTCTATCCGAAACCTTAGCCTGAGTCGTCCCCATGTTCGTTTGCAAGAGCTGATTTTGTGCATAACTTGAAACGCGTATCATCAATTATCTCCTTATGCGAGCTCTATAATCGTGTCGAGCATTTCACTGGTAATTGTTATTACTCTGGCTGCGGCGTTATAGGCGTTTTGAAAAACGATCAAATTTGCAAGTTCTTCATCCATGTTCACACCGGACTCGTTTTGCATTTTAATTTCCAAATCGCCAGTCAACGAGGTTTGGAATGATAGTGAATTGTCAGATGCCTGTGTTATGGTCGCGCTATAGGAAAGCATTACCCCTGCATATCCACCGAGTGTTGTCGATGTTATGTCCGGACCATTTGTGACGCCGTTAAAGGTAAGGTTCGTTTCGAATACGCCAGCTAACTCCAGAGCGACATCATTATTACCTGGTCCCAATACAAGGTTGGGCGGTGTTCCCGTTAAGCTGCCTCGGGAAATGTTTGAAGGCTGTTCAATAATGTCTGAACGCACAATTATTCCAGAGGAAATACCCGTTTGATTACCCTGTCCTGCGACAGCCGGCACTGTTGTGGATAGCTGGGGCGTAATGAAGAAATCGTTCAGACCAAAGAAGTTTGAAAATCCATTATAATTTTCATTAACCGTATCGCCATCTGCATCGTACTGGATAATAGAGTCGCCGCCGTTTGTTGAGGCACCCGTGTCTTGAAAGGCGAGCCTTACACTACTATCTAGCTTAATCTCCAAACGGCCGTTTGCATCAAATCCGGCTGTTCCGTTTGCCCCTAAAAATGTATTTATCTGAGCTTGCACGGCTGCCGGGGTGGTTGCTCCGGCACTAATTGTACCCATTGTGCCTACAGCGGCCCCGTTTATATCGAGGAGAATCATATTAACATCACTTCCCAAAGTCATCGCTTGGGCGGTGTTTGAGAAGCTGCGAGATCCCAGAAGTGCTGCCGTGTCTAGGGCGCCTGTTCCATTGCCAAGTGGGGTATTGGCACCTCTATTATGGATACGGTTAACTTCATCCCGTAACTTTTCAGCCATTTGGTCTAATTGGTTGGTTACGGCAGGAAGAATAGTATCCCGAGCTTTAAAGAGACTTTCGAGTTTTCCTCCGGTTATGCCGGAAGTAATGTCATTTGCAGCACTGGAATTGCCTCCATCATTAAGATGAATTCCATCCAATATCGCGGGATAAGATTCGCTAGCTGTTATTAGAGTGGTTGGTCTGAAGGACAGATCGCCTTTGAAACTACCACTTATGAGGGTGTGCCCGCTTTTTGTGAGGACATTAATTTGATTTTTTTCGGTTTGGAAATACTGAATATCCATATATTGAGCAAGGGTGTTGATGGCTTGATCTCGTTTGTCTTCTAAATCAGCCGTCGGTAACCCCTGAGCGGTCTGTCCAGGAATAGTTCCATTGATTTCAGCAATAATTGCAATCTGTAACTCAATGTCTTGTACTGCTTGATTGATCTCTTGATCGGCCCGAATGCGTTCGCTCTGAACTGTATTGGCCATATCCTGTATGCGATCGGAAAGTGTGGTTGCATTGTTAACAGAAGTGAAATAGTTGGCTGAAATTTCCGGGCTGTTGCCAAGGTTTTCTAAGGACGCTGAAAAAGTATCAATTAAATCCCCAACCGAATTTTTGTTGGCAACAGTACCAAACATTTGCTGAATACGTGATAGATAACTGTTTTCAGTTTGGATTGAAGAAAGCGTTGCTGTTTCTTCTCTAAAATCACGTTGAATGAGCGTGTTTACATTTCGTCGAATTGTATCCGCAGTTACCCCAGACCCAACGCCGGCAATAACCTGTGTTTCCTGCAAAAGTACTTTGCGGGTATAATTGGGGTTATTCACATTTGCCAGGTTTGTTGAGGTAATAGCCAAAGCACTTTGGTTTACTCTCAAGCCACTCAGGGCGTTGTTTAGGGCTACGGATAGAGACATGATGTCCTCAATTCAGCGTTTAAATTTTTAGTAACACGCTGTTACTAAAGGCATTGGTTTAAATGCATTGGAGTAGCAGTTTGTGTAGATTGAGCTGATTGAGCAGCCAGGATACCTGTTTGAGAATAGCTGGTGCTATTTTTACTCTTTTGCTGCTGTACTGCTTCGACAACCGCCTGCATGAGACGTTCATTGCTCGTTTTTGCGGCGAGTAATGCCGTTTCGTTCTCTTTCACTGTCGAGTTGAGTTGTTGAATAACATCACGCAATTCGCTTTTGAGAAGAGGGTCTAGATGCTGCATGAAAGAGGGGTCATTTTTTAGTCGAGAGGTGCCCTGCTCATAAGCATTCACAAGGGTCAGTTTCTCTTCCTGCAACCCACTCATTTCCTTAATCTGCATGGCTCGAAGAAGGTCTATTTCACGGCTCATTACTGAAATTAGGCCTTTAACAGTCGCAATTACGCTGTGAACTGTTGTTTCAGGAAATTCTTTCGTTTTTAATGCTACAGACATTTAAACCTCCTGCATTTTGATGATTTCGCGATATACGGCATTTGAAATTCCAATGCCGCCTGATTCAGAGAGGGTCTTGCCGTACTCTTGAACCATGAGAGAGCGAAACATTCTCTCGCCTTGGCCGCCACCCATAGGACCATCGGTCGGGAGGCTTTCGAAAATTGGGGAAAGCATTTGAGAAATAAAGACAGCTTCGAAATCTTTTGCTGTCGCCATGGCGGCTTCCTCGTTTTTAGGATTAACATTCGCGAGGGCATTAGCCTTATTGGCAATCGAGTTACCAAAGGCACTATCCATGTATGTGTTTGTATCTATAATCATTATAGTAACTCGATATCAGCTTGAAGTGCGCCAGCTGCCTTTATGCTTTGCAAGATTGCAATCATGTCGCGTGGTCCAACGCCCAGGGCGTTTAAGCCAGTTACGACTTCTTGCAACGTGACACCAGAGGGAAGAACGGCAAGACGATGGTCGCTGTCGTCTTCGACCTGAATTTCAGTCCGATCAACAACTTCAGTATTACCTGTGTTTGAAAAAGCGTTAGGTTGGCTGACTTGCGGGGTTTCTGTGATGCGAATTGTCAGATTGCCTTGGGCAATAGCGACAGTGCTAATGCGGACATCATTGCCAATAACAATCACACCGGATTTTTCGTCAATAACGACTTTGGCCGGTGTATCGACGCTTACCAGAAGGAGTTCTATGTCGGTCAGCATGGCAACAGTGTTGCCCTTATACCGTTCTGGAACATCCACTTGAACCGTTGAAGGATCTGTGCTGATGGCTGAATTGCCACCGAGTTTGGAGTTAATTACCTGTGCGATACGGCGTGCAGTTGTCAGGTCAGGGTTTTTCAGAGCGACTTTGATGCTTTGCAACTCTTTTAAATCGAAATCAATTTCGCGCTCGATAATAGCTCCGTTTGATATCCGGCCCACAGTGGGGACGCCACGGGTGATGGTCTCTGCATTTCCGGCGGCGCTGAAGCCGTTAATTGCGATAGGTCCCTGACCAACGGCGTATACTTCACCATCTGCACCCATCAGAGGAGTAACAAGTAGTGTTCCGCCCTGAAGATTGTCTGCTGTACCGATCGCAGACACTGTCAGGTCAATTCGTGTTCCCTGGCGCGCAAAAGCAGGTAGATTAGCGGTAATCATAACAGCGGCGACGTTTTTTGTGTCGAGGTCGTCGTCACGTGCATTAACCCCAAGTCTTTGGAGTACACCAATAAGACTTTCCCTGGTGAATACGGCGTCATCGATGTCATCGCCTGTGCCATTAAGGCCAACGACTAATCCGTAACCTACTAGAAGGTTATCTCTTATGCCTTCAAAATTTGTGATATCTTTAATGCGCGATTGAGCAGAGGCTTCTCCTGTCGATACGACGTGAACCATAAACAGGGCACTGATTAGAGCGACTGTTCTGGTCAAGACGTTGAGACAATTGAATAAGCGCATTATACTACTCACTGTGATGTTCGGCCTAAGTGAAAGTGTTTTTCGGGGCCATTACTAAATGTTCTCTATACGGTATGCGAATTTCGTGCCAATATAGATAAGCCTTGACGAATGGCTTAGAACTGCCAATTTTTAAAGGAACATAGTTTTACTTCTGTTCCTTAGCTGGGTAACAATGTATGGGCTGACTTGGTAAAACTTGCCGAGACATAGTCACTTTTTTTAACAGTTGCTACTCAGTTGACGATTTTGGGAAAACAGAAAATAAAATGGACACAAAATGAAGATAAGAACGGGTTCTTCTGTAAAACCAACATCTGGCACGCGCTCAAAGCAAAAAGCGAGTGGGGTTTCTGGTAGCTTTAGTGATGCCTTGGAGACTGGTGCGGGGGAAGCCGCGTCGGACGCTGGAGGAGTAACCTCTGTTGCTGGATTGGGGGGCTTGCTATCAATACAAGAAGTCCCTGATGCCTTAACGGGTAAGCAAAAAGCGAAACGTCACGCCGAAGATATCCTTGATGAATTAGAAGAATTACGAATAGGCCTGCTCTTGGGGACAATACCAGTTTGGCGTCTAGAGAAAATCGAATCGCTGATTGCCAAGCAAAGAGAACAAATCGATGATCCACGACTCCTTGAAGCTTTGAATGAAGTAGAGGTGCGTGCCGCTGTCGAGTTAGCGAAACTGGGGCGTTAGTGAGTTGTTTTTTAAAGAATTAATAGAGAATTGAATTAATTCTTCAGGACTAACTTGTCGTTGTACTTAAATCGCCTATACTGCACGCCGAAATTGCTAATTTATGGGGGTTGCCATGACTATACCTCTTCCGCTCGATTATCGTCCTTTAGAAGGCGAAGAGTTTATGAATCCAGTCATGCAGGAGTTTTTTAAACAAAAACTTCTGGCCTGGAGGGAAGAACTGCTAGCTGAATCTTCTGCAACGTTACAGACGCTTCAAAACGAAACACTTCAAGAGCCAGATCTCGCTGATCGTGCTTCATCTGAGACGGAGCGCGCTCTGGAGCTCAGAACACGAGACCGAGAACGTAAATTAATTGGGAAAATCGATGAAGCTCTACGCCGTATTGATGAAAATGAATATGGATTTTGCGAGATCACAGGTGATCCAATTAACATCAAAAGGCTTGAAGCGCGTCCAATAGCAACAATGACTTTGGAAGCACAAGAACAACATGAGCGCATGGAGAAAGTCCATCGAGACGATTGAGGTGTGTAAGTAATCTCTGTTTTTTTGACTACTGATTACAGGTTATAGAAAAGGGCCAGCTAATAACTTAGCTGGCCCTTTTGGCTTTATTGTTTTCCACTCTTTTCAGCTTAGAACGGGAAGATTATGTCGTATAACTGTTGACCGTAACGCGGCTGTTGTACGTCGCTCAACTGACCACGGCCACCATAGGCAATTCTTGCTTCGGCAATCTGGTCGTAGCTGATCGTGTTGGTTGAGGTGATGTCTTCCGGACGGATCATACCTGATACAAGAAGTTCTCTCATTTCAAAGTTGACCCTGACTTCCTGACGGCCAGAGATAATAAGATTGCCATTTGGCATGACCTGGGTAACCAGAGCCGCGACACGTAAGTTGATCGTCTCATTCCTGTCCACGGTGCCGACACCTTTGGATGCGCTGGTGCTTTCGCCATCTATAAGAGTTGCTGGATTCAGGTTATCATTAAAGATGCCGCCAAGTTCGGTCTCATAGCCGAGAAAATTGGTCAAACCTGCGCCTTCTGCATTGGCTCGGGTTCTCTCTGTTGTATTTGAGACTTCAGCTTTATCGTCAATTTGAATGACGACAGTCAGCAAGTCACCAATTTCATCTGCCCTTTGGTCCTTTAGGAAGGCTCGAGATCCGGGGCGCCATAATGAATTTGGTTTTCTTGTCGCAATCTGAGGTGCTGGCATGGGCAGCGAGATTGGTTGGGGAGCTGCAGGGCTTTCAATCTTGCTCAGCTTGGGTGCTTCCCCAATCTCAGAAATTCGGGAAATTGCATTACAAGCGGTCAATGAAAAGCCGAGGACACCTGCAATCATATACTTGCTTAAGTTGGATTTCAGAAAGTATGTCATAGCTGAGCTCCTTAGTTAACACCAGTGATGGTTTTGTTGATCAATGCGACTGTGGCCAGTCCGGCGCCCGTCACTGTTCCATTGACGATAGTATTGGATTGTGTATTCACGATACGGATTACTTCACCCAACGCTCCACTTTCAAGTGCACGCCCCTGAGTTCTAAGGACAAGAGATCCACTATGGAGCAGCATGGTGACAAGTCCGTTCTTGTTCACGGCTTTAGGCGTTTCCAGGTCGCTGGTCCTGACGATTGTCTTGTCTTTAATACTGTGCTTGGGTGTCATGCCAATGAGATCGTCTAGTTCGGTAATCGCATTCTTGGCCAGTTTTGATTCTTTGACTGTGATCCAATGAATATCTTGTTCCGTGATGAGATCACCTTTTGAAAGACGACTTTTCAGTACGGGCACGTTTACCATCTCTATCAGATAGCCTGATATGGTTTTCTTGATGTAGGGTTTTCCCGACGCAGGAATGACGACTTGGGCGGTGAAGCGGTTTCTGCCGGGTCTGTAACTGACGTTCTCAACACGAAGTGTCGGTGCAATTTCGGCAGGAATTTTAAGGTCCCGATCTTTGCGATCGAACTCGATCTTTTTATTATCGGTCAGGCCTCTTTCCAAAAGTGCGCCTTCAACAGTGTTACGTATATCAGTTGCATCAATTGATTGGCTTGCCCGGGTGACGGATGTGGTGTCGAGATGAGAACTTGGTTGCCAGGCAACTTCATTCTGCCGTGCTAACGCCCATAACCATCTGGCGGAGAGTTCTACATCTCGACCAAGTTCGGGAGAGCGTGCAATAGGTTTTTGATGCTCGTGAGTTAACCCGGAAAAAATATCACTTAGATAAACAATGTTACCTTCAACAATGATGTCTTTGTTTAGGTTCACGATCGTCGGTACAGAATTTATATCTGTTTCGGCATTGCTTGCCTGACCGATAAAAGTAAGGCTTGCAGCGAGTAGAAGAGCTTTAAATATATGCATTATTTTTCTCCTAAACGCGTGATTATCTGATATTTGTCACGGAGCGCATCATTTCGTCGGATGCTGTGATGATCTTGGAGTTCATCTCGTAAGCTCTTTGAGCCGTGATAAGGTTTGTGATTTCTGAAACAGCGTTGACGTTCGAAGATTCAAGCGCGCCCTGGAGGATACTACCAAACCCGGTTGAGTTTGCAGAACCAGTTGTGGGAGTTCCTGATGCTGGCGTTTCCAGGAAGTAATTATCTCCAATCGCTTCCAGTCCCGCTTCGTTTGGGAATGTTGCGAGATCAAACTGCCCTGCAAGCGTTGGAGCAATCTGGCCATCAAGCTTTACATACACTTCGCCTGAAGCATTGATAGAGACAGAGACCGCATTTGTCGGAATATTAATTCCGGGCTGAACGGTATAACCATCAGGGGTTACAATGTCCCCATTTGGCGACAGTTGAAACGCACCTGCGCGTGTATAGCCGGTCTCGCCGCTTGGAAGTTCAACATTAAAATAGCCTTCCCCGTTCACGGCAACGTCGAGAGAATTATCGGTGATCTGCATCGCGCCCTGTTCTGTGATGCGATAGGTTGCGGTTGGTTTTACACCAAGTCCAAGCTGGATGCCTGTGGGAACAATTGTTCCTGTATCCGAAGAATTTGTCCCGACCCTGCGAAGGTTTTGATAAAGCAGATCACTGAATTCAGCCCGTTGGCGTTTATAGCCTGTTGTGTTCAAGTTGGCGATGTTATTTGAAATAACCTCAACGTTGAGTTGTTGGGCCAGCATTCCAGTTGCGCCAATGCTTAAAGATCTCATGTTGCTGTTCCCTTAGGCTCTGAGGTTTCCAAGGCTTTGTATCGCCTTGAGTTGTCGTTCATGTTCTTGCTTGATAAATTTTGCCGTGGCTTCATACCCGCGGGTTGAGGCAATCATTCGTGTGATCTCAATAATCCCCTGGACATTGGATCCTTCTATTGCTCCCTGGATAATCTCTCCTGGAGCTTCGTCAATTGGCTCTTGGTTGTCAGCCGGTGTGAATAGGCTACCTGCTTCTTTAACGAGTAGCTGTTCATTTTCAAAAGTAACGATTTTTAGTTTACCGGCAGTTCCAGCACTCGATGTGATTGTGCCATCTCTGGTAATTGAGATGTCTGTCGCATTGGTCGGGAAGGAGATTGCAGCATCGCCGTCACTCATAACAAGAAGTCCCTCGGATGTAACGAGTTCGCCTTCCGCGTTAAGCCTGAATGATCCGTCACGGGTATATCGGGTGTCTCCGTCGTTATCGACGACAAAATAGCCTTCGCCTGAGATCGCAACATCAAGGGGATTATCTGTCGTATGCATTTGCCCCTCGGCAAGGTTCCGTACTAAACGTAAATCCTGGGTAAAACTAAGGTTTTCACCTGTTTTCGTTTTATTTAAGTGCTCAACGAACATCATGCCTTCGTTCTTATAGGCATTAGTGTTCATATTGGCGACATTATTGGCAATGATCGACATTTGTCGGCCGAGTGCCATCTGTCTTGAAAGAGCTA
>MABB01000025.1:16333-17012 GCA_002162915.1 Rhodospirillales bacterium 47_12_T64 | reverse complement strand
TCGGCACGCCTTGTCACCTCTTCCATATTCAATTTCAGAATACGGTTTTTAACACGCGGCAAGGCATTGGAGCTCATAGAGAGATCCCGAACGCCTAAACCCAGCAGAAGGGGCAGGTAGTTGACATCGCCCGCAACCTCTCCACACACGGATACCGGAATGTGGGCCCGCCGGGCAGCCTCAACGGTAAGGGAAATCAGCTTGAGCACTCCGGGATGAAGCGGATTATATAAATAAGCGACTTGCTCTTCTGCACGATCAATTGCCAACGTATACATCGTCAAATCATTGGTTCCGATGGCAAAAAAATCAGCCACCTTTGCCAGACCATCCGCAGCCAGCGCTGCGCCGGGAACCTCGATCATGATTCCCAATGGTGGCAGTGGGTCCGCGATCCGGACATCCTGCTTTTTCAACCCGGCCGCAACTTCGGCTAAGGCTTTACGGACTTCTCGAACTTCTCCGGGCGTCGTAACCATTGGTAAAAGTATACGTAAAGGGCCGTGGGCACTCGCCCGTAAAATTGCCCGCAACTGAGTTTCGAGTAAATCCCGGTGCTTGAGAGATAACCGGATCGCACGCAAACCAAGAGCAGGATTTGGAGAGTCTGTCGGCCCGGTTCCCAGAGCAGAAACCAGCTTTTCTCCACCAGCATCAAGCGTCCGGATCGTCACCGGGC
>MABB01000025.1:16152-16295 GCA_002162915.1 Rhodospirillales bacterium 47_12_T64 | reverse complement strand
TACTGCTCCTGCTCTGTAGGGAGGTCTTCACGGTTCATAAACAGAAATTCTGTACGAAGCAGGCCTACTCCTTCGGCACCGTTAGCAACGGCTTGTCCCGTCTCGCGTGGTAACTCCACGTTCGCTTGCAGACCGACCCGTTG
>MABB01000025.1:15975-16145 GCA_002162915.1 Rhodospirillales bacterium 47_12_T64 | reverse complement strand
TGGGTTACCGCAACGACATCACGCAAGCGGGCAAGGGCACGGACTTCGCGTTCAATATCTTTCTGACGAAGCTTATAGTCCTTGATCCGGGCTTCACTCGGGTTAAGGATTACCCGACCGTTCGTCCCATCAACAATGATGGTTTCACCAGTCTCCACGTTGGCCAAAAG
>MABB01000025.1:9403-15958 GCA_002162915.1 Rhodospirillales bacterium 47_12_T64 | reverse complement strand
CGGCTGGCAAACCAAGGGACCGCGCCATAATCGCGGTATGCCCTTCTGGGCCACCGAGTACTGTTGCAAATCCACCGATTTGTGCCGGGTCCATCATGGCTGTATCAGCAGGGGTAATTTCTTCTGAGAGAATCACCGAATTACGTACCAAGCCGGAATAGGAATCCGTAACCGTTTTTGTCAGATTGCGGACGATCCTGTGACCAACTTCTCGAACCTCTTGGGATTTGGTTCGCAGATAAGGGTCTTCCATCGCAGCAAACTTACGAGCAATTTGCCCCACTTCAGCCATAACTGCAGCTTCTGCGTTTTTTTGCCCCGTTTGTATGCGTGCTTCAATACCACCGATCAGACTAGAACTCTTGAGCATCTGCATATGAGCATCAAGTAAATAACCGAGTTCTTCTCCAGCAGCTCCATGAAAATCCTGAGATTTCCCATGCAGCTTTAAAACTTGTTTTTGTGCTTTATCAACAGCGTCGGCAAGGCGCGCTAACTCACTTGAAACTTTAGAAGTAGGAACACGATATTCATGAATCTGGATATCGCTGGACTCGCTAAGGTAAGCAGGCCCAATCACAACACCGGGCGAAACCGCAAGACCTTCAAAAATCCTTTCGCCTAACTTTTTCGTCACGGCGTTTCCTACTCTACTTAAACTTTATGGAACCAGCGAGAAAAATGCCTCTGGGTGATTAAACACCTCAGAAATATCTAATCTTCATCAAATTTATTTGCGACGAGGTCTTCCAACGCCGACATGGCCTTATCCGCAGCAGGCCCTATTGCTGTTAGCTCGACCTCACACCCCGGAGCGGCGGCGAGCATCATTAACCCCATAATCGAGCACCCCGAAACAGCGGTATCATCTTTACGAACAGTTATTTCCGCCTCAAAGGTTTCTGCCAGCTTAACAAACTTTGCAGAGGCCCGGGCATGCAGTCCTCTTTTATTCAAAATTGTAACCGTTTTGGTGAGCAACTTTTATCCCCCGTAGCTCAAGAGCTTAACCAGCATAAGTCTTAAGCCAGTGTTAAAGCAGTTCAGAAGCGACATGAATGTATTTACGCCCTGCTTCTTGAGCTTCCAAAACCGCTGCTTTCATTGGTTTATTGTCACGCAACCCAGCCAACTTGATCAACAGTGGGAGATTAACTCCGGCCACGATTTCAACATTAGCCTTATCCATAATGGATATAGCCAAGTTTGACGGCGTGCCACCAAACATATCCGTTAAAATAACGACGCCTTCTCCATCCTCGACTTTTTTTACAGAGGCAATGATTTCCTTACGTCTTTGCTCCATATCGTCTTCAGGGCCGATACAAACTGTTTTAATATGGCTTTGTTCGCCCACGACATGTTCCAATGCCGCCACGAATTCGATCGCCAAGTTACCATGGGTAACCAGAACCATCCCTATCATGCCTTTACCTTTCCGCAGGCGCTTTCTTTTGTTACAGGAAAGCTACCAGCATTGCAGGCCTCCTTACAAGGCGAAGACAATGCTCGGAACATTTTTTTCCAGTGTTTGATGAGTTGTTAGAGCGATCCATATAGAAGCTCAATAGAGGCCCAATAGAGATAATGGGCTATTTGTAACGATCAGGCTCTTTGTCCATATCCCGGTGTGCAATAATTATTTGTGGCCAAACAGCCTCTAGCTGTTTTCCGAGCCATTCCGTTAAAGCAACAGAACGATGCCGCCCACCAGTACAGCCAATAGCAATGGTAAGGTAATTTTTTCCCTCTTGTTGATAACGAGGGAGAAGGGGCAGAACTAGATTCTGTAAATTCGTAACAAAATCCTCAAAACCGGAATCCTGGCTAACATAGTCAGCCACGGCTTTGTCACGGCCAGAAAGACTTCGCAAAGCCTGATCATAATGTGGATTTCTCAAAAAGCGAACATCGAACATCAGATCTGCTTCTCTGGGAACACCAAACCGATAGGAAAAAGACATAACCTGAACGGTCATAACACCGCTTTCCTCCAGCCCCAGCAACCCAGCTAGCTTTTGTCGAAAATCTGCAGATGTCGTATCTGAACTATCAATGGCAAAATCTGCTCTGGCTTGAAGAGGCGCAACGAGCCGTTGCTCCGCAAGTATTCCGTCCTTGAGAGGACGCCCCTCGGCCAAAGGATGTCGACGCCGGGTTTCCTTAAACCGTCGCTCGAGCACGTCAACTGAACAATCCAGAAAAACGAGAGAGACGTCCAACTCCACTCTCTTCTGCAAAACCTTGAGATGTTCGAGAAGAGGCGGTGCCGAGAAATTGCGTGAGCGAATATCAATGCCTATGGCCAGAGGGCGTCGGCGTGGTTTTCCCCCAATAACAACATCAAGAAGATCCAGCGGCAGATTATCAATCGCCTCAAAACCGTGATCCTCCAGTACCTTCATCGCTGTAGAGCGTCCTGCTCCCGATAAACCAGTTACAAAAACCACTTTAAGCGGTTTTGAAACTTTCCCGTCTTTAATTTCTGGCATTAATGAAGGCCCTGTTTTCCGATAACAGTTCAAAAGAACAATTGGTTATCTAACTATATCGCCTTCAGAACGCGTTATGGCAAGTAACAGCTTTGCGACAGCAGAATGATCAAAACTGTGGAGCCTTAGCCTTGGGACGGATACACCAAGAATTTCTTCGAATTCAGGGGTAGGCAATCTATCAATCTGATCACGTGGAACCAGATCCACCACAAGTCCGACAGGGACATCGGAACAGTAGGAAAAGCTGACCAGACCAAGGCCTCGTACCTCAAGCTTTCCGGCAATCGTCGGTGGCGGTGATGCCAGAAGCTCTTGGTTACGTAATGTTAAAACAGTCTGATCGTCAGATACCAGCTCTGCATATCCCCTATCAATTACCTGCAAGGCAAGATCTGATTTTCCACACCCCGGTGCGCCTCGCAACAAGGCCGCCGTCAACCATCCCTCTTTTTGAAAGGCTATGCTCGTGCAATGCATTAACTGGCTATCTGACATCTAGGCCTGCCCAATGGGAAGAGATATTACAAAGCGGGCGCCAAGAACCTCGCCTTGCGAGTTTTCCCGGTTCACCGCTTTAATCGTTCCATTATGCGCTTCGATGATCTGCTTGGAAATACTCAATCCCAACCCGGAATGAGTTCCAAATTTCTCTTCTTGCGGGCGCTCAGTATAAAATCGGTCAAAAATTGCATCAAGTTTTCCTGGAATAATACCAGGACCTTCATCATCAATGGTGATGACAACGCAATCTTCTTGTGTATGCGCAGAGAGAAGTATTTTTCCACCTTCAGGACTAAAGGTTTGCGCGTTGGTCATCAAGTTTCGAAAGACCTGTCCGAGACGTCCTTCCAATCCCTGGACAAGATAATCCTCTCCCTCATCAACAGAGACTTCAAAGGTTGGACCACCTTCATTCACGCACTGGATTTCGACGAGGGCTTCCAGCAACTTACCCACATCGACATCTTCCATATCAGCACGCGACAGCTCCGCATCCAGACGAGACGCATCGGAAATATCACTGATTAAACGATCCAGTCTTTGGACATCATCAAGGATAATCGACATCAAGCGCTTTTGTTGATCAGGATCGCTCACTCTCGCCACAGTTTCTACAGCAGATCGTAAAGATGTCAGAGGGTTCTTGATCTCATGAGCAACATCAGCCGCGAAACCTTCAATCGCATCCATTCGCGACCACAATGCTTCGGTCATCGCTCGCAGTGCTCCGGACAAATCACCAATTTCATCCCGACGGTGGGTAAAATCAGGTATCTCGTACTGACGACCTTTTCCGTATCGAACATAATCTGCAGCATTTGCAAGCCGACGAAGTGGACGGCCAATAATCCCTGCGAGATAAAGCGAGAGTAAAACAGTCACACCAAGCGCCAGACCGCAAACCGCAAGAATATCTCTGCGCCGGTCTTGTACCGCTTCGGAAACCACCTCGGCGTCTTTCGAAAGCATCAAGGCGCCGAGCACCTGACGGTATCGTTGTACAGGTACCGCCATCGACAGAACGAGACGACCAGAAGTATCGCTTCGGACCATTCCAGCAGGCTCACCGTTCAGGGCAATTAAAACTTCGGTGTAATCTTCCGCGCTTTGATTTTGGGCCTCCCGGTAGAGAGGCCAGTCATCCTGACCCGGCAGCCAGTTAATAATTTTTTCATAAAACCGGATGATCCGATCCAGCATCCCAACGCCACCGGGAGGCGGCAGCTCGCCGACCTCCACCGGGCCACCGATACCTGCAAGATAAAGGCTATCCGCCAACATTTCACCGCTGGTTGAAAATATACGTGCGCGCACGCCAATATCATTCAACATCGCCCGCATCAGGCTTCTGGTTAGTTCCGGGACAAGCTTTTCATCACCAACCTGACTTGCAACAACAGCCGTTGACCCCAGGCTCAGAGAAAATGCGCGCCCTTGAATCGAAAGAGCGTCCAATTCAGTCGCGATCAGACTAAGACGATATTGTTCAAGGTGCATCAATCCAACAACGGGAATTAAAAGAACCAGGCTGTTGATCAGCAAAATCTTGTGCGTTAAAGACGAGCGCCAACCTCGCTTGCGCCCTTTGCGGTGCTTCTTGAGCGTTTGCGCAATTTCGGCTTGTTGTTTATGGCTTTGATCAGCCACGTCTTGCCCCAATTTTTTTAATCATTTCCAGCTCGGTTAAAGCGACATCAATAACTTCGTAGTCTTCTCGTTCAAGGTATAGCAGGTAAGCAAGCCACCTTGAGCCTGTACTTTCCATGCTTCAAGATAGTTTCCAAGGTAAATCATTCTTTCTCTAGAATAGACTGACATACTATCAGGATGTTTTAATCCAGCCCGTTGCCCCCAAAAGACCAGATCGGGTCTTTTGCCCTGTAAGTTACAGGATATTTCACTTCCATCCTGACGCAGTCCAAGCCGAATTTCCTCTTCCTGATCTTTCGTCAGAGAAAGATCAAGTTGGTCAATACCAGCCTTTCCTTTGTTAAAGAGGATGATGTCATAAACTGGTAATTCAGGCCCTTTCATAACAGGGCTCACCGGGCCAGAAGAAACAACCGCACTTTGCTGAGTGGAAAATTTACCAGGATATACCTTGCCGTCCTCAAACAAGACCAATAGACCGAAAACAACCAGACTCATGCCTACAACAAACACGATACGTTCAAATTTGTTCATCAAGAGCTCTCCAAAAAGATTTCAATACTTGTATAACGGGTCTGCCCCACAAGCCCTTGATCAGATCTTTATTCTCTATAGCGATATCCAACGCCATAAAGCGTCTCTATCTGGCCGAAATCATCATCCGCTTCTTTAAATTTTTTGCGAAGTCTTTTGATATGACTGTCAATTGTTCGATCATCCACATAAACCGCGTCGCCATACGCCGCATCCATCAACTGGTCACGATTCTTAACGTGGCCGGGGCGCTGCGCCAATGCTTTGAGAATTAAAAACTCTGTAACGGTCAGATTTACGTGCTTACCTTTCCAGGTACAGAGATGACGAGAAGCATCCAGCATCATGTCTCCGCGCTGAATAGGTTTTTCACCTTCTTTACCTTCACTCGCATCCTGATTGGCCTTTTCTCTGCGTAACAGAGCTCTTATCCTTTCGACCAACAACCTTTGAGAGAACGGCTTCGTTATATAATCATCCGCGCCCAATCGAAGCCCGAGAACTTCGTCGATTTCGTCATCTTTTGAAGTTAGGAAAATCACAGGGATAGAATTGTTGTCCCTGATGCGGCGGAGGAGTTCCATTCCATCCATTCGCGGCATCTTGATATCCAGTACGGCAAGATCAGCAGGATTTGAAGACATGCCACGCAATGCTTCTGCGCCATCCGTATAGGCCCGCACCTTAAAGCCTTCAGATTCAAGGGCGATTGATACCGATGTCAGAATATTCCGGTCGTCGTCTACAAGTACAATATTGCCTTCCATGCCATTCCTCATTTCAAGTTCGGGTACCGTGCCTTGGCTTGGGTCTTTGTCTCGACCTTTGCCTGGGGCGGCTCCCTTGTTTCGCTTTAGCGAATTAAATAGTAAGTATCCTGTCACATTAAGCAATGTGGAGAGTGACTATGGCAGCATTTTGTTCTTGAATGGGCACTTATGGGAATATAACCGGGCAAAAATGTTAAAGCTTACAGCCCCTAAATTACGAAGGAACATTGCTTTTCCTCTTAGGCGATCGAATTTTCCACTAAAAAGATATAATATCGCCGCTTTTCTGCTATTGAAACACCTCAAAGCTCAAATACAATGCCGAACATAAACGCTCTTACAGCAAAACCATCAATCGATCGATATATCAAGCTCGGCCGTTAAAGGGATACCCCTCGTGATTAAGAAAAGCCTTCAAACAGATGTTGTCATCATTGGGGCAGGCCCCACAGGTCTTTTTGCCGTTTTCCAATGCGGTATGCTGGGTATGAAGACACACGTGATCGATGCTCTGGAAGCAACTGGCGGGCAATGTACCGCTCTCTACCCGGAAAAACCGATTTATGACATTCCGGGGTTCCCCACTGTTGCGGCGGCAGAGCTTA
>MABB01000025.1:5354-9340 GCA_002162915.1 Rhodospirillales bacterium 47_12_T64 | reverse complement strand
CCGGCCTTGAAAAAAGTAGTGATCAAAGCTGGACGGTCACGACAAGCAAAGGCATCTCTATTGAATGCAAGGCGGTCATCATCGCGGCTGGTGCTGGTGCATTTGGCCCCAATCGCCCACCGCTAGAGGGATTAGAAAACTTTGAAGGACGTTCGGTGTTTTATCTCGTCAAACGCCGGGAAACTTTCCGCGATAAAACGGTTGTTATTGCCGGCGGCGGAGATAGCGCAGTCGATTGGGCCATGTCCCTGCCGGAAGTTGCCAAAAAGGTTTATGTCGTCCATCGGCGCGATAAGTTCCGCGCCGCACCTGAATCGGTAGCCCGTATGCGATCTCTGGCCGAAATGGGCAAGATTGAAATGATTGTTCCTTACCAGCTGCACGGACTGGAAGGGACCGACGGCAAACTGGACGCGGTCATCGTCAAAGATTTAAAAGGAAATGAACGCGCTCTTGAAGCCGATATCCTTTTGCCTTTTTATGGCTTGGCCACAGACCTTGGTCCCATGGCGGATTGGGGCTTTGAGCTTGAACGAAATCACGTTGTCGTAAACCCTGCTACTTGCGAAACCCAGCAGGCGGGTATTTTTGCCATCGGCGATATTGCAACTTACGAGAATAAACTCAAACTAATTCTCTGTGGCTTTTCCGAAGCCGCTATGGCTGCTCACGCCATCCATCCTCGTGTGTTCCCCGACCACGAGCTCCATTTCCAATACTCTACTTCACAAGGCGTTCCGGGGGAATAAGCTCCCCCCCTGCGACAGTCGGCAGTCTTTACAGATCACTCGGTATAAAAGAAGCTGGATCTTAATCACAATACAAATCCAAGTAGGTAAGGTTCCGTGAATGAAAAAGATCAAATATGCTCCGCACTTAAACGAAGTTGAAAAGGCCCGGAGTTTGATGCGTTGGGCAAGTAAGGCTTATCTCGCCACAGAACTTCGAGCAGACTTAAAGACTGCTGATGCCCCAGGAGGACACGTCGGAGCGATTGATGGGTGTTATCCCTACGCTTCTCTTTCACTCGTTGCGCTTGATCATGACACAACCCCTTATATGATGCTTTCTGACCTGGCAGACCACAGCCAAAATTTAGCCAAAAACCTCAAGGCCGGCATGCTTTTCGATGGTACAGCGGGATACCGAGACCCTCTGGCAGGAGGGCGGGTAACTCTGGTCGGGACGATGGCTAAAGTAGAAGACGAGCGCATCTTGAAACGCTTTCTCGCCCGTCACCCGGCTTCGAAACTTTATGCCGGATTCCAGGATTTCAACCTCTATCGCTACAACATAGAAGTTGCTCACCTCATTGGCGGCTTTGCCAAGGCAATATGGGTTCCCGCGTCAGAGTTAAAACTTGATTGCGGCGAGTGTCATGCTTTGCAAGAAGCAGAACAATCAATTGTAGAGCATATGAACTCAGACCACTTGGATGCGATAAACACCATTGCCGAAAATTCTCTGAAACTGCCAAAGGGTAAATGGCGCATGTCGGGAATCGATCCCGAAGGCTGGGATCTCCATAATGGCCACGTACATGCAAGATGTAACTTCGAGCATCTCGTGACGGACGCCAATAGCGCAAGAGTAGCCTTGGTTTCTCAGGCTAAAGCGGCAAGAAATAGTTCTAGTTAGATCCTGATTGAATAATGATAACATCTTGATATCAGAAAAGTTACTGGTGCTTGATCAAGTAAAACGACATATCCTCCTCAGGAACACAGATTACGGGGAATAAACAATGTCTATGGTTAAAAAATTTCTGCCTTACCTACTCGCCATTTTCATGGCCTATGTATTTTTACGCTATTTACCCTTTAAGTTTGCAAAGGGAAGCCATTTATTCACAGTATTAGAAAATTGGAGTGGTTTATCCTGGTTTGAACCGCACGGTCGGTATCTAACTGGTGGTGCAGAACTGTTAGCTTGTATCTTACTTTTCATACCACGCCTGCAATCTCTTGGTGGATTGCTTTCATTAGCCTTGATGAGTGGTGCTATTTTCTTCCACGTTTTCACCCCTCTTGGGATCGATCCTTATAATGATGGCGGTCAACTCTTTATCAAGGCGGTTGGGGTTTGGTTCTCAGGTCTCATTATTATCTATCTGAGAAGAGATGAATTCATACCTCTCTTGAAATACCTGGGAACCGATCCCAAGTTCAGTAAACAAGTTATGTGATTCGATCTCCAAAATTGACCACATGAATAACGATAAGAGCCCGATCGAAAGGTCGGGCTCTTTTGTTTGGCAATAACGCTGGCTCGCTCAGGTTTAAATCTGCTAACTAGGGCCCTGGCCATAGGCCCCAACAAATTAATTCAACAGGCAGTTTGTAATGAACGATATCTCCGCTCTCCTCTTTGATCTTGATGGGACTGTCTATCGCGGAACAGATGCAATCCCCGGTGCCAGCGATTTCATCGCAACCCTCAAAGAACGCAACATTCCGTTTCTCTTTGTAACCAACCGAGGTAACCGCCACCCGCAAGAAGTCGCTGATCAGCTGAATTCCATGGGCATTTCCTGTACCGAGGATGACGTTTTAACATCCGCTCAGGCCGTCGCCATGGGGCTGGAACGCGGCACCCGGGTTTATTGCCTCGGTGAAGAGGCCCTCGCGTCAACTCTGGCAGAAGCGGGAATAGTCATCGCTGAAAAAGACGTTGATGCTGTTGTTGTCAGTTATGACCGTGGCCTTAATTACGAAAAACTCAGTAAAGCACTACGCTTGATTGACGGTGGCGCACGTTTTATTGCCACTAACACAGATCGGCTTATCACAGTTGAAGATGGTATCCTTCCAGAAGCAGGCCCAATTGTAGCTGCGGTTCAAGCTGCAACTGAAAAAGAGCCTGAAATTTTCGGAAAGCCGGAAAAGCCTATCATGGACGCCGCTCTTGAGCGTTTGGGTAAGAAGGCAAGTGAGTGTGTCATTATTGGCGATAATATCTTCACAGATATCCTTGCAGGCCATAAATCCGGCATGAAGTCCATCTTGATCCTCACGGGCGTCGCCAGCCGAAAAAATGGAGAAGAAGCCGAATTAAAGCCGACCTGGATCGCTGAAGACTATCAGGACCTGGAAAAAATTCTCTTTGGGTAGGCAAAACAACCATCACAAACAGACAAGAAAAAACCGGGCTCACTGCGAGCCCGGTTTTTTCTTGTCTCAACGTTATTTAGTGCGCCTCACCCCAGCTGCGACCAACTCCAGCGTCTGCCGTCAAAGGAATAGAGAGCTTGAGAACCGGATCACAAGCGGTCTCCATAACATTCCGCACAAGCGCCGAGGTTTCCTCCACCTCGGCTTCCGGCACCTCAAAGATCAGTTCATCGTGAACCTGCAATAACATCCTGGCCTTGAGATCAGCCTGGGCCAACGCGCCAGGCATTTTAATCATTGCCCGCTTGATGATGTCGGCTGCTGTCCCCTGAATAGGTGCATTAATTGCTGCACGTTCTCCAAAGTTCTTCCGCATCGGGTTCTTCTCATTAATCGACGGCAAGTGAATATGTCGACCAAACAATGTTTTCACAAAGCCATGTGTATGGGCAAAAGCTTTGGTTTCTTCCATATAACGTTTGATACCGGGGAAGCGCGCAAAATAAGCATCGATATAATCTTTGGCATCTTTACGAGATATGCCAAGGCTTGCAGCGAGACCAAAGGCAGACTGGCCATAGATAATCCCAAAGTTAATTGCCTTGGCCTGGCGCCGGATCATCGGGTCCATGCCATCGATCGGTGTCCCAAAAACCTGATGGGCAGTAATGGCATGAATGTCCTGTCCCTCGGTAAAGGCCTGACGCAGAGCATCTTCTTCTGCAATTTCCGCAATGAGCCTCAATTCGACCTGAGAGTAATCGACTGAAAGTAACTTAAAGCCATCTTCTGCGATAAAGGCATCTCTGATCTTGCGGCCCTCTTCGGTTCTCACCGGGATATTTTGCAAGTTTGGATCAGAAGAGGAAAGACGTC
>MABB01000025.1:0-5339 GCA_002162915.1 Rhodospirillales bacterium 47_12_T64 | reverse complement strand
CCTGTGCATAGGATGTATGCACCCGTCCGGTCTTGGAATTGATCTGCTGTTGAAGCGCGTCCGTGTAAGTACTCTTTAACTTCGCCAGCTGGCGCCATTCGAGAACCTTTGTAGGTAGAACGTGCCCCTCAGAGGCAAGCCCTTCGAGGATATCCGCACCGGTGCTATAGGACCCGCTTTTTCCTTTCTTGCCACCAGGGATTCCCATTTTCTCAAACAGAACTTCACCCAACTGCTTGGGTGATCCAATGGTAAAGGGTTCTCCGGCGATCTCGTGGATTTCGGTTTGCAGCTCGACCAGACGCTGAGCAAAATTATTAGACAGCCGATGCAGGAACGGGCGATCAACCTTGATACCCCGTTGTTCCATGTCCGCAATAACCTTGACCAAGGGGCGCTCGATGGTTTCATAGACCGTGGCCATTTTCTCCAGTACCAGACGCGGCTTTAATGCTGCATGCAAACGATAAGTTATCAGAGCGTCTTCGGCAGCATAATCAAGCGCCTTGTCCAGTGGCACTTTATCGAAAGTAACCTGTGATTTCCCCGTACCGGCAACTTCCTTGAACTTGATCGTTGTATGATCAAGGTGCAGTTGCGCCAACTCATCCATACCATGACCATGCATGCCACCTTCCAGTACATAGGAAAGAAGCATGGTGTCATCGATCGGCGTGACCGTTAGCCCCACTTGAGCCAAAATCACCGAATCATATTTAATGTTCTGGCCGATTTTAAGAACTGACGGGTCCTCTAACAGAGGTTTTAAAAGTTCAAGCGCTCGGGCTTTGGGAATTTGTTTTGGACGGTCTGCTGATCCCCCAAGCAGATCAAGTCCCCCCTCGCTATCTTCTGAAATAGCCATATGGTCGAGAGGGATATAACAGGCTTTATTTCCTCCGGTGGAGAGGCTAACCCCAACCAGATTGGCCTTCATCGCGTCCAGTGATGTGGTTTCGGTATCAACAGCGACTGATCCGTTGCGTTTGGCCTGCGCGATCCAGCGTATCAAGGCCTCTTCATCCTGAACCAATTCATACTCAGGCTCAGCATCCGGTGCTATGGCTTCATCGGCAACTTCTAAAGGTGCCTCACCAAAGCGCTTGGACATTTTTGCCAACAGAGATCTAAAGGCATTTATTTCAAGGAAAGGCCGTATAATTTCTGCTTCAAGTTCGCGTGTACCAAAACCTGCAAGGGGAACCTCTACCGGAACATCTTGCTTGAGCTCGACCAAACGCTTGCTTATACGAGCAAGCTCGGCATTTTCCTGAAGCTTCTCTCTACGTTTAGGTTGCTTGATCTCGCCTGCACGTTCCAAAAGACTTTCAAGATCACCATACTCATTGATTAGCTGAGCCGCAGTCTTGATCCCAATACCGGGAACACCTGGCACGTTATCAACGGAATCCCCCGCAAGCGCCTGAACATCAATAACGCGATCTGGTTTCACCCCAAATTTTTCAAAGACTTCATCGGGGCCAATCATTTTGTTTTTCATCGGGTCCAGCATGGAAATGCCAGGTTCCACCAACTGCATGAGATCTTTATCCGAAGAGACAATCGTGACTTCAATCCCCTGCTCTTTAGCCTGTCGAGCATAAGTCGCAATCAAATCGTCGGCTTCATAGCCCTTCATCTCAACCTGCGGCAGGTTCAAGGCATCCGTTGCCTCTCTGATCAGCGCAAACTGTGGCACCAAATCTTCCGGCGCATCAGGCCTTTGGGCTTTGTATTCCTCATAAAACTCATTTCGAAAACTTTGGCGTCCAGCGTCAAAAATAACGGCGATACCATCGGCTTCCATGTCATCGCGTAATTTCAACAACATATTGGTAAAGCCAAAAACGGCATTAACAGGCGTACCGTCAGGACGCGTCATGGGAGGAATGCCAAAGAAAGCCCGAAAAATATAACCGGAGCCATCGACGAGGTAGAGGTGCTTGAAGGGTGCGTTATCAGTCATGCGGCACAGAATGCCCAAGCCGCTCTGGGAAGTCGAGGACGAAGACAGAAACTTCACTTATTTTTTATGAAAATGGGTTGTGAAAATTGGAGAACTGAACAATGCCCGACAAACCCGGTCAACTTTTTTTGACCTGCCCATGGAATAAAAACAGCTCACCGTACGTTTATCTAACAATCACGATAAAAATATAAGAAATCAAAAAACTTACGACACGGGGAAGATATGACTGAAAAATCATCAAAGAATCATAAAAAATCATCTGGAATGCCAAAGCTGTTTGATCTTTACAGTTCAGATCCTGCAGCAGCCGATTACAAAATATTTGGTCGCGTGCCTGATCAAAATCGCCGCGGTTTCCTTAAGGGCGCAGGCCTTGCCACTATGGGTGCGATGCTCGGTGCAGCCATCCCCTTTAGCAACAACATGCCATCCGGCCTTATTCCTGTTGCTCTGGCGGATACAAGCGGTGTCATTAAAGGCAAAGATGGATTGACGATTCTGAATGATCGCCCGGTAAATGCTGAAACACCACCTCACCTACTGGATGATGCCATCACACCAATAAACCGTCACTTTATCCGCAACAATGGCATTCCACCGGAAGAGGTGAATGCGGATACCTGGACTTTGACCATCGATGGTTTGGTCGACAAACCGATAAAGCTGACCATCGCCGATCTCAAGAGCAAGTTTGAAGTGATTACCAAATCTCTGGTAATCGAATGTGGCGGTAACGGCCGATCTTATTTCAATCCACCCGCCAAGGGTAATCAGTGGTCTCTCGGTGCCGTGGCCTGTTCTGAATGGACGGGCGTCCGTCTGAAGGATGTCCTCGAAGCGGCAGGTGTTAAAGACAATGTTGTTTACACTGCCCATGAAGGCGCTGACTCGCACCTATCCGGTGATCCCGAGAAGCTGCCTATTTCTCGTGGCGTCCCAATTGCCAAGGCCATGGATCCGAACATCCTCATTGCCTTTGAGCAAAACGGCGAACCAATCCACCCTATGAACGGTGCTCCACTTCGTTTGGTGGTTCCGGGCTGGCCGGGCTCTTGTTCACAGAAATGGCTTACCCGCATATGGCTACGTGATCAGGTCCACGACGGTCCGAAGATGACTGGTAAAGCATACCGCGTTCCAAACCATCCCGTAAAAGCTGGTGAAAAGGTCGAGAAAAAAGATTTTGTCATCATCGAGCGGATGCCAGTTAAGTCTCTGATCACCTTCCCGCAAACAGATCTCGAAACTGCGGATAAAGAAATCACCGTGCGGGGCCACGCCTGGTCGGGAGATCGGGATATTTCATCCCTTATGGTCTCTATTGATTTTGGCGCAACCTGGAAAGAAGCCAGCCTGGACAAAGCGGTTAACACCGGCGCTTGGCAAAACTGGTCGACACAGATTTCTTTCCCTCAAAGTGGTTATTATGAAGTCTGGGCGAAAGCAACGGATTCAGAAGGCGACAGCCAACCCCATGCAATCAACTGGAACCCAAAAGGCTATCTGAACAACACGATGCATCGCATCGCTGTCAGAGTTTCTTAAACAAGATCAAAGCCTTTTACATTGATGTTTCATACCTTGGAGAGTTCTCATGCTCTCCAAGGTGGCGCATACTGCCCCATGGGGCAGACAATAAAACGGATAATAAGAAATGAAAAAAACGTCACTGCTTGGCTGTGTCGCAGGATCGATGTTGCTTGCTTTCGCACTATTACCTGCCACGACAACGCCTGGCTATGGTCAGCAAGCCGAAGAAGATGAGTTCGAAGGGCTCGCTGCTGGAGTAGGTCAAGAAGAAGTTCTCATCTATTGTTCAGCCTGCCATTCAACCCGGATTGTCCAACAACAGGGTATGAGCCGGGATGATTGGGCTGAAACACTTGAATGGATGGTCGAAGAGCAGGGGATGGGCGAAATAGACGAACCAGACTTATCCCTAATTCTGGATTATTTGGCCAAACACTACAATGTGGACCGTCCCAACTTTCCATCAAACTGAAGCTTAATAGACAACAACATTGCCGCCGAAAACAAAAACTGAGTGAAAGTTATTCGCTCAGTTTTTTTTGCATTTGAGTGACAAGCTCTACATACTAAACACAAGAGTTGGAGGTTTCGTAAACTTCACGCATGGCATGCTGTTCTTCAACGGTTGTGGGGAGATTTTTTTCCCCCTGTTGTTTGAGAAAAGATGAAATCGATTTAAATCGGCTTTCGTCCATACCTGTCGCCATAAGGCCAAATCGAAAACGTTTCCCAACCCAAAAATCAGATATTACCTTTTCCTGTGCTACCCGGGTTTCGCTGCTCGACTCTTGTTCTCCCTTCATCGGCACCAAAAGGAAAGATACCCGACAGCCGCGAAGGCCTCGGTAATGCATGACAATCCCGTCATTATTCCCAAAAGGCTTGATGGACAAATCAACCAGATAGAGCTTGCTGCCTGTAAGGTCCGGTGCTTGCAAAGAACCACTTACAGAGGCGGCGATGATCGGCGTGTGTTGGAGATCTGTAACCACAAAACTACGGTCTGAAAGGTTTTCGTGATTTTCATATGCCCAACTCTGAAAAGAAGAAGGTCCATACCCGCCAAGAAGAGACATGGTTAGAAACAAGACAAGTGTCAGCGCTAATACCCCAGCTCCGCCAGCAACTTTCCATTTACCGCTCTCACCTACCCAACTTGAGCGCTTTTCAGCTTCGGGCTGACTGGCCAGTGCTTTTTTCAAAATCACCAAGCGTGCAATCTCGGATGTAATATTCGGATTGTCTTTGCAACAATTCTTTACCCATGCCTCTTGTTCTGAAGACAATTCTCCATCTACGTAGGCATTCAGTGTTTCCCAATCCGGGTAATCCTTATCGGACATAACTAACTGTTCTCCCGAGGAAACTTCACAACATTGTCTTGTTTCGGTTCATTCAGCCTGTTCAACAGTGCCTGTCTCCCACGGCTAATCCTGCTCATTACTGTACCAGGAGAAATATCCAGAAGATCCGCGACCTCCTGATAGCGCAGCCCCAAGATATCCACCAAGGCCAAGACCTCTCGATGATCAGAAGATAAAGTGTCATAAGCATTTCGAATTGCCAGGACATCTTCCAGATCAAGCGGTTGATCGCCGATCTCATTTACCCAACGTTTCTCCTGGGTAAAATATTCCCTGCGTACTGATTTTTTTCTTTGTTCATCGAAGAAATAATTACGTAACACCCGAAACAGCCACGGCCGCAAGTCATCAGCCGTCTTCAGTGCCTTGTCTGCTTCAAGCGCCCGAACAATTGCTTCTTGAACGAGATCGTCCGCCTGATCCCGGTCTCCACACAGCGCAATAGCGTATGCTTTCAAGTCAGGAATAAGTTTTTC
>MABB01000041.1:3898-15325 GCA_002162915.1 Rhodospirillales bacterium 47_12_T64 | reverse complement strand
ATTGTTGAAACAACGGGAATATGCTGGAGAGGATTTATGATATCAAGAAAATCTAGAAAGCCGAATTCAGCCTCATTGCCTTCCGGATCTTCCGGTGTTTCTACGGCAGCGGTTGTTTTTGCAGATTGAGGGGCTTCAAGCTGGTTTTTAAAGCTGTTGGCCTGGTTGTTTAATGGCGCTTGTCCATCTGAATCAGGAAGTATTACCGATGTTGGACCGGGTGTTGAACTGACAGCTGCGCCACTCGCCGGGTAACTGGACGCTGGTTGGTTCGCATAGAGTTGATCCATCATAATAAGCACACCTGTCGTTTACTCTTAGACTGATAAGCAAATTTCAGGCCAACTTATAACAGGCCGTTTTTAAACACTTGCCTCAAGGCTTAGGTAATTTCAAGCCAGAGGATAAGGGCAGACTCTTCCCCCTTTGGGGTAAAGCTTGCCGATAGCAAAAATTTCAAGTGTAAATAATGCTAGGCTCAGAATCTTACAGAGTATGGCCAAAGCGGGAAGCTTTGGTTTGCAGGTAAAACTCATTATGCCCATTGGAGGGAAAGTGATGGGGAACGATTTCAGAAACCTCGATACCACACTCAATCAGGGCGCTTACTTTCTCAGGGTTATTGGTAAGCAACCGAACTTCGTCATAACCCATTTGCCGAAGCATTTCTGCCGCTGGAATATAAATGCGTTCATCGGGATCAAAACCTACCAGTTCGTTAGCATCAGATGTATCAGCACCTCGATCCTGAAGCTCATAAGCACGTAGCTTATTCATCAAGCCAATGCCGCGACCTTCTTGGGAGAGGTAGAGTAAGATCCCACCGCCCTTTTCGTTCATGAGTTTGGTTGCCCCGCGTAGCTGATCACCACAATCACAGCGCAGACTCCCCAATAAATCACCGGTAAAACACTCTGAGTGCAGTCGAACCAATACGGGTTGATCAGGATCAGGATCACCGATAATCAGGGCAAGATGTTCGACACCACCTTCTTTGGGGCGAAATGCAACGACGGTGGTTTTCTCCGCTGTGTCCAAAGGTATCTGTACAGAGGCAACTTTTTTCAAACCATAGGCGGCTGTACTGCGATAGCTTACGATGTCTTCAGCCTGAACTGTCAGCAAGTTATGTTTTCTGGCCAGCTCCTCACTGGAATCGTTTGGGGAATCATCCGGCAGATTAACAAATAGAACTGCAGGTAGAAGGCTTGCAAGTTTGGCTAAAAGAACGGAGCTTCTTGCTAGAATTTCAGGGACATCGGTTGTGAGAAAATTATCGTGACGAAGATTGATCCCAAGAGGATCGTGGACAGGATCAGCAAGATAAGTCACAGCCTCGGGGGACATTCCATCAAGGGCAAAGGCGATAACCTCTGTTGTTGAAATCAAGGGTTCAGCTTCCGTGATACCTATCGCTGCAGCACGACGTGCCGTTAGCAGCAAACATGGTTCGGCCTGAGCGATGTGTTTTAAAGTATCATTGACTTCGGCAGAGGCCGTTTCCGAGGCCTGAATGAGAGCAGCTTGTCCTCCTGGGCGCTGAATAATAACCGCCGCGCCGCGCCGTAGTTCGGCAATTGCACGTTCGACTGCTGGTAGGATTCT
Organism: Rhodospirillales bacterium 47_12_T64; assembly: GCA_002162915.1. Lineage (GTDB taxonomy): Bacteria > Pseudomonadota > Alphaproteobacteria > Kiloniellales > Kiloniellaceae > Kiloniella. The sequence continues at coordinate 13,720 of MABB01000041.1, read as the reverse complement.
GGCGGCATTTTCTTCTAGCGCTGACACTTATCTGTTCTCTCGTCCGGCTTGATTTTCATTGGTATTATATCACCTGACTTTGTGATGCGCCCTTTATTTAGGAGACACAATCCTGATATTCCAGCGGAATGCGATAAAAAAGCTTCTGGTCAGTATACCAAAGCATGATTAATGGAAAGAGTGAAATTGCGAAGTGGCTGTTAGCTTTTGCGACAGATGGGGTCGATGCTTAATCCAAAGGATATTTTTTCACATAAGACTATCAGGATAGTCTAAATGTAATCTTTTGTGTTTAAAGACCTGTGTCCTTTGGAAAATGAGCTGAATTCATCGGTTAACTTGAATGTGAATAAGGCGAGTGTTATCTAGGTTAGGCACAATCTGATTATTGGCTGATTACGGGCTATTAGATTGTATGAGAAAAAACGGAGATATAACCTCCGAAAAATGACGGAAAAATGAAAAGGGGCCTATGGGATGACGACTTCGACCGGCCGTAAAATTCTACTTGTTGATGATGATGATGCGCTTCGTTCTTCATTAAGCGAACAGTTGCGTTTACATGAAGAATTTGAAACGACGGAAGCCATCAACGGTATGGAAGGCCTAGAGAAGGCTAAGGGTGATTACTACGACGCCATCTTATTGGATGTCGGGTTGCCAGATGTAGATGGCCGGGAAGTTTGCCGTCTTATGCGTCGTGCGGGAGTGAAGAGCCCGATCATTATGCTTACAGCAGCAGAATCAGATGCGGATACAATTCTAGGTCTTGATGCCGGTGCCAATGATTATATCACCAAACCCTTTCGTCTCGGGGTACTCCTTGCACGTTTAAGAGCACAGCTTCGCCAGCATGAGCAAAGCGAAGACGCTGTTTTTACCATTGGGCCCTATACTTTTCAGCCGAGCGGAAAAATTCTTATCGAAGGCGAAACCCAAAAGAAAATTCGCCTGACAGAGAAAGAAACTTCAATTCTTAAGTATCTGTATCGTAAAGGATCTCAAGTTGTTGGGAGAGATACTCTTTTGAACGAAGTTTGGGGTTATAACGCAGGCGTAACGACACATACTCTCGAAACTCATGTCTATAGATTGAGACAAAAGATTGAAATCGACCCTTCGAATGCAAAGTTATTAGTAACAGAGACAGGCGGCTATCGTCTGGTGCCTTAAGGTAAAAGGCATGTAGGTGTTACTTTGTAATTGGCTTTTATGAGCCGGGAGATTTTAGGACGTGTCTGAAGAGAGTGATTTTACGGTTAAATTCTGGGGAGTTAGAGGATCTATTCCCACTCCGGAAGATAGCCATAGACAGTATGGTGGCAATACTTCCTGCGTAGAGGTAAAATGCGGCGATCATCATTTCATTTTTGATGCTGGTTCGGGTATCCGATCTCTTGGTCAGGATATTTGCTGTGAGGGGGATAAGAAACAAGTCGATATCTTTTTCTCTCATACTCACCACGATCATATTATGGGCATGCCTTTTTTTGGACCGAACTTCTTTCCAAAAAACAAAGTCAGACTCTGGGCTGGGCACTTGCTGGAGCAAAAAAGCAATCTCCACGAAATACTCTGTCGCTACATGGCAGAACCTCTTTTTCCTGTCCCGCCCAAGGTGTTTTCTGCCAGTGTGACATTCCATGACTTTAATGGTGGAGAAACTCTGGAGCCTTATCCTGGGCTTAAAATCCGGACGGCACCGCTTAATCATCCCAATGGCGCAACAGGGTATCGGCTGGAATACAAGGGGCGTTCATTTTGCTATGTGACAGATACGGAACACGTACCCGGCAGTCCTGATCGTCAGATCCTTGAGTTGGTCGAAGGTGCAGACTGCATGGTCTATGACAGCAGTTATACGGATGATGAGTTTCCAAACTTTGTCGATTGGGGACATTCGACCTGGCAAGAAGGTGTTCGTTTATGTGAAAAAGCCAGCGTAAAGCAGCTGGTGGCGTTCCATCACGACCCTTGCCATGATGACGCATTTCTTGATCAACAGGCTCAGGAGGCCGAAAAAGTGCGTCCTGGGACCCTTTTTGCCAAAGAGGGTATGGTTCTTTCTCTCTGAACTTATTGACTGCCTGAGTTTATTGGCCGGGTGTCAGCCGGGTGTCAAACAGCACCAGATAAATCATTCTCAATTAGCGATCACGGAAAACTGACAACTCTTTGATCTTTTGGGGTATAGAATAAAGATAAGATGATCTTATCTAAGAGACTATTCTACTTTCACCAGAGGCTTATAACAGATGAAGTGGTTTAGCTCGGTTAATGAAACTGCTTTGCCAGAGCGGGTTCTTAATGCAATCCATGAGCAGGAAGATCAAACTGAGCAGCTAATTGGCTGGATACAGCTTGCTGTTGTGAGCATTTTTGGCGCCCTCTATTTGCTATCTCCGAAAACCTTTAACGAGGATGTCACTTTTGCCCCTGTCCCCTGGGCCTTGGCGATATATCTTGCCCTGACAGTCATTCGTATTATCTGGTCGTATAAGTACAGGATGCCAGACTGGTCTCTGGCTATGTCGGCTTTGTTCGATATGACTTTGCTGATGGTTTTGATCTGGAGTTTTCATATCCAGTATAATCAACCACCGAGCTTTTATTTAAAAGTGCCGACGCTTCTCTATGTCTTTATTTTTATTGCTATTCGGGCTCTCAGATTCGAAGCAAAGTTTGTCATTATTGCAGGCTTGTTTGCGGCGATTGGCTGGGGAATCATGATCCTCTATGTGGTCAAAATTGATTCTATGGATAGCATGATTACCCGTAATTATGTGCAATACATGACCTCAAATTCTATCCTCTTGGGGGCCGAGTTTGACAAGATAATCTCTATTTTAATCGTGACACTTATCCTTGCTGTGGCCCTCATTCGCGCCCGAAGATTATTGATACACTCAGTGTCAGAACGACAGGCTGCGGAAGAACTTTCGCGGTTTTTCTCTCCGGAAGTTGCCGCAAAGATTACCCACTCAGAAGATAAAATCATGGCTGGGAATGCAGAGCGTCGGGAAGCGGCTATCATGAACCTTGATATGCGCGGATTCACAAAGATGGCATCGCGGGAAACCGCCGAAGTCGTCATGGGGACTCTTGCTGAATATCAACAACTCTGTGTGCCGGTTATTCAAAAACATGGTGGGAGCATCGATAAGTTTATGGGGGACGGTATCATGGCGACTTTTGGGGCTTCTGAACCGTCTGAAACCTATGCTGCTGACGCTTTGAGAGCGATGGATGAACTTATGATGGTTACCAATAATTGGCACCGTGAGGGCGGGCAGGATGTTCCGCTGGTAAATGGTTCAATCGCCGTAGGTTCCGTTCTTTTTGGGGCGGTTGGCGATGATACCCGTTTGGAATACACGGTCATTGGGGACGCCGTTAATCTTTCTGCAAAACTCGAGAAACACAACAAGGATGTCGGCGCGCGCGCCCTTGCGGATGACGCTGCCTATAACAGGGCTCTTGAACAGGGGTACGAACCAAAGAGTCAGAAAAGAATGCTTGGAAATAGTCAGATAATAGGCATTTCCAGACCCGTAAACCTTGTGGTTATGGCCGAGTAAATTACAGGAAATAAGGTTAAAGCGGGATCAGATCAGGCCGATCCCGCTTTACTGGTTTACTTGTATGGGTCCGCGGCGTCGCGAAGACCATCGCCCAGGAAGTTATAGCAGAGGACAACCAGGATTACTGGCTGAACGGGCAAAAGAAGCCAGGGGTAGAGAACAACAGCGCTGATGTTTGTCGCTTCATTGAGCAAAACCCCCCAGGATGTAATCGGGGCACGCAGGCCTAGTCCCAAAAAGGAGAGGCTGGTCTCGCCAAGAATCATCATTGGTACCGCGAGCGTTGCGGAAGCGATCAAATGGCTGCTGAAAGATGGCAGAAGGTGCCTGCCGATCACACGCGCATGAGAAGCCCCCATCAATTGGGCAGCGGTGGTGAAATCTTCTTCTCGGAGGCTGAGCAGTTTTGATCTGACGGCTCGGGCTAATCCTGGCCAATCGAGAAATCCCAGGATGATGGAAATACCAAAGAAAACGCCAAGTGGACTCCAGGTGACGGGCAATAGGGCGGAAATTGTCATAAAAAGCGGTAAACTTGGAAAAGATTTCAGTATTTCAATGGCTCTGAGAACCATGCTATCGATCAATCCACCAAAATAACCAGCCATTCCTCCGAGTAATGTACCAAGTACAAAACTGATAAATACGCCGATTAGCCCGATTGTCAGCGAGATTCGCGAGCCATAGATTATCCGACTGAAAATATCACGCCCGAGACGATCGGTACCCCAGACAAAGAAAGTACTGTTATCAGGCGGGCATACAATGTGGAAATCCCCACTGAATAAACCCCAGAACTCGTAACTTTGATTGCTGCGACAGAAAAATTGCAACTTGTTAATTTTGGTTAAGTTTGGCGTATATTCACGCTGCAGGTTTTCCATGTTCAGGTTGTAGTCAAAGCTGTAAACAAAGGGCCCGATAAGCTCGCCTTCATGAAACAGATGAACAACTTGTGGGGGGGCGTAAATATAATCGATTTCACGGTTATGCAGGCTGTATGGCGCGACAATTTCAGCAAATAAAGCAACGGTGTACATGCATAATAAGATGATGCCTGAATAGACCGCTAATTTGTGTTTTTTGAATTTCCACCACATTATCTGCCATTGAGAAGCAGTGTAGTATCGCTCTTGCTGAGGCGTTAGTTCTGTTACTGAAGCGGGGTCAAACGGCGCTGGATTTACATAATGTTCCAAGGGTTGCTTACTCATTTTTCTGCTCCCCCACCAAGACGAATTCTCGGGTCGATTGCCACGAGTATGAGATCTGAAACAAAGACGCCGACGACAACGAGAGAGGCTTCAATAATCAGGAAGGATCCGGCAAGATACATATCTTGACTTAAAAGTGAATTCACCAACATCGGACCTGTCGTTTCCAAGCCCATTACGACGGCAACAAGAACGGACCCAGAGAGTAAATCCGGAAGGATGGAGCCGATGTCTGCGATGAAAGGGTTGATAGCCAGTCTAAGGGGGTATTTCAAAAGGATCTTAAGGGGAGATTGCCCTTTGGCTTTGGCGGTAATGACATATTGTTTTGATAGTTCATCAAGCAAATTAGCCCTTAATCGACGTATCATTCCCGCAGTGCCTGACGTTCCTATGACAATAACGGGGACCCACAGGTGCTCCAGTACGGAAAGGAATTTATCATAACTCCAGGGTTGGCCGATAAACTCTTCGTCCATAAGGCCGCCAATAGAGGTGCCAAACCACACGTTTGCAAAATATAACAATATGAGTGCAAGCAGGAAATTTGGGGTTGCTAACCCAATAAACCCGACAAAACTAAAAACATAATCTCCGACGGAATATTGATTTACAGCGGTATAAATTCCGATAGGGAAAGACAGGATATAAGTAAATAAGGTGGCAGCAAGGGCAAGAATAATCGTAAGGATTATTCGGTCGCCTATTACCTCGTTTACAGGTAGCTCATGTTCGAATGAATATCCCAGGTCACCCTGTATAAGGCCGGTTACCCAGTTAAAATACTGGACATACATGGGCTTATCCAACCCGTATTCCGTCCGAAGGTATTCAATTTTTTCCTGATCGACGTTCTCACCCTGAGATTGCATTTCTGCAATCTGGGTTTCAAGAAAATCACCGGGCGGAAGCTGGATAAGAACAAAAATAATTGCCGAAATAATCAAAAGGGTGGGAACCATCGCGAGGATGCGGTTGACCATATAGCCAAGCATTATAGTGCCTCCTCTGTTTCTAGGTGAGACATGAGGAGGGCATCAGAACCTTTGCAGGCTCTGACAAAATGACCACCACCAAGGTCAAACATTTCCATCTTGTTTACTTCATCAACCGTAAAAGGGGCAGGCCATTTTGACGGTATTGATGCCTTACTGGCCAACAGGTCATGCAAATCGAGGGGTCGATCCAAATCAGGATCAGGAACCGCAGAGACCAGTGCGCGGGTGTAAGGATGTACAGGATTCTTGAACAGAAGTTCTTTGGGGGCTGTTTCGACGATACGTCCGCTGCACATAACCATGATGCGATCTGCAACGTAATCAATCACAGCCAAATTGTGACTGATGAAGATATAAGTTAGTCCGAGAGCTTCTTTTAGATCTTTTAACAGGTTGAGAACTTGCGCCTGAATAGAGACATCCAGGGCAGAAACGGGCTCGTCGCAGATCAAGAGGTCGGGTTGGAGCGCAAGCGCCCGTGCAATGCCGATACGCTGGCGCTGTCCACCTGAAAAAGAGTGAGGGTAGCGGTTGATATGCATGGGAGCGAGTCCCACGACATCCATGAGACGCTCCACCATTTTACGTCTTTCAGCGACATTTTTCATACCGTGGATGAGCAAGGGCTCACCGATGAGTTCCTGCACGGTCATGCGAGGATTGAGCGAACTGTAGGGATCTTGAAACATAAACTGAACGCGCTCGCGGAAATCGAACAACTCTGATTTTTTCAAGCTGAGAACATCAACAGGATTGTTTTCCTGATCTCTGAAAATAACCGACCCACTATCGGGAGAAAGAGCACGCATTATAATTTTTGAAAGTGTCGTCTTCCCACATCCGCTCTCGCCGACAAGGCCGAGGCATTCTCCGCGTTTTACATAAAAGCTGATGTCATCAACAGCCAAGACTTTTTCATCGATGCTTTTTGAGAAAAATCCTCCCTTTCTGATAGAAAAGGATTTATTGATGTTTTTCACCTCTAAAAGGGGAGGGTCATCTTCCGAAATGACTCGACGTTTACGCTTGGCAGTCAAGATTGGATTGTCATCAGCATGAATGATTTCCCGGATTGGCTTTAGCCGCTCGCCTGGTTTCATATCAAATCGCGGAACCGCATTTAAAAGGGCTTTGAGATAGGGGTGGCTGGCATGTCGGAATATGTCTTCGACTGTGCCACTTTCCATTATCTCTCCGTGATACATCACAACCACTTCATCTGCCATATTGGTCACAACACCCAGATCGTGTGTGATCATGAGCACAGACATGTCGAGTTCGATCTGCAAATCTTTTATTAATTTAAGAATTTGCGCTTGTATCGTCACATCCAAAGCGGTGGTGGGCTCATCTGCGACAAGGAGAGCGGGGTGGCAAACCAACGCCATTGCGATGACGGCACGCTGCCTAAGACCGCCTGAGAGCTCAAATGGATAGGTCTGCATCGCTCTGATCGGATCTGGAAATCCAACCATCCGTAGCATATCCGTGGTCATTTCAAGAGCTTGCGAAGCGCTCATGGAACGATGAAGCTCAAGGGCTTCACAAATTTGATTTCCCACAGTATGAACCGGAGAGAGAGAGGTCATCGGTTCCTGGAAAACCATGGATATACGACCACCCCTGATATTGCGCATCTGCCTGCTATCGGGGTGGATTTGGGCGATATCGAGTATTTCCCCTGGATTTTTAGGATCTGCAAAGAGGATTTGTCCACTGGCGACGTGAGCTATTTTGGGAAGAATCCCCATAATTGCCTGACTGACAACAGACTTACCCGAACCGGACTCCCCAACCAGAGAGACGGTTTTCCCTTTTGGAATGCGAAAAGACACCCCCTTTACCGCATTCAGCTCACCCTCGGGGAGTTTGAAGGCCACACGCAGGTCATTGACCTGTAATAGATCGTTCACGGCTTAATCTCAGCCCCACTGTTCATACCCTGTTGACCTGACCCTTTATTATGCTTCACAGGTTAAATCCCGGAATGAGTGGGTCAGGCATTTCACTATCACCTTCTGGATCCAGTCCAATATCTAGCATATTGCCAACTGTGCCCGGGTCAAGCGGGGCTTTGTATTCTTTAACAGCCAAGATCGCACACCACACGAGGTAGCGAAAACCATAAAGACTGGAATCGACGGTGATTTTCTGATCGTCGTTTTTTATGACGAGATGCAAAATACCTTTTGGCTTTTGATTATCATCCTTTTCTTTGGCTGGGCGACCAAAATAACGTAGCTCTATGTTTTTGATAGATTTCCATGAGATTTCTTGTTGGCTCCAGCTCTTAAAACGTACACCTTCTTTATCAACCTTTACCAAGGATTTATGACGTTTATAACTTTGGAAACCAAAGAAACAAAAGATGGCGACAACAGATCCAAAAAAGAGGATTGAAATTAAATTTACCAACCCATAAACCAGGCCACCAACACCGATGGTTAACCCAACAATTGTTTTTGCGTAATCCCAATAGATATCAAACAAGGGGTAATGGAGACTGTGTGATGAAATTTTATCCACGGGCGTTACTTTCTCGGGTATTTTGTGCCTGGATCATTTTATAAACGATATTGGCTGAATTTTCTGCACCATTCATACGGATATCAACTTTGTTAACGGGATGTCCTGTCGTGGCATCACCCACCATGGCATCAATAGCCTGTGCCAGATACGTTGGAGAGAGTAGTTTTTCCGATATAACTTTAAGAGCACCAAGTTTTTCAAGTTTCTCAGCTCTGGCTGTCTGCTCGCTTTGTGTGTCTGCGGAAAAAGGGACGACGATAGCCGGGGTCGATGTTGTTAAAATCTCAAGTACAGTATTGTAACCAGCCTGACTGATCGACAATTGGGAAGCTTTGAGGAGCCTTTGAAAGTCCGGTCGGTTGCGTTCAACCGTCATGCCCTTTGGTGCCCGATCAGTAATTGCTTTAAAATCCTCTTCGGGAAGGTTGTTTCCAAGAAGAAGGCGCCAGGGAACATCTTTCAATTTGCTGAGCTCCTTGGCATGAAGCACCGCTTCAGCAAGAGGCTGTGCCACGGCTCCACCTCCTGCAGAAACAAGTACACCATGGCGTGGAGAGCGTTCCTGTTCTGTAGAACAGGCAAGATTTCCTGTGTCGGATTCTACGACATATCCAGTATAACTGATTTTGTCAGCTAGTTGGTCGGCCAGAGGAAAACTAGCTTCTAGAGGGATGAAGGAAGAATCCCCATGGACCAGGACATGATCAATGTCTTTTTTAACACGATCAATAATCCACTCCCCTTTTCCCGGTGTTTTATGTGTTGTCAGAATATCCCTTATGGATGTGACGATAGGAATTCCTTTTTCCTTGGCAAGGGATATCAGGGGATCTAGTTCAAATCGCATTTGACGACGGCCAAAGGGAAACATCTCTAGCAGGAGCATTTTAGGATCGGCCTCGTTGAATTTTTGTAGAAGAATGTCTTTTCGCTTTTCTTTCCATGAATCATCGACGACTTGATTCTCAATGTTCATCAATACTTTAAAACTGTCATCGGCGGCATGAAGAGGCGGCAGTTGACATAACTCGACTTCACCAACGTCCAGATTTGGAACAGGTCGACCGCCGGTGACAAAAAGAACGTTCAATCCTTTTTTGTTCATAGCTTTGGCAAGGAGTGAGGCCCTTCTTAAATGACCGATCCCCAAGAGGTGCTGTACATAAAGAAACACGTCAGTACTCATCGTTTCTTTCCTGTAGCTGGGCTGTGATCAGGCTTTGTCGAAAAATTTGGCACGGGGGAATTGGGTAGGGGAAAATCTGGACTGTTATCCAATAGAGAGAGATTCATTTGTGATACTTCTAAACTGCCGGATCGAGAAATTCTAAACAAATGCGCACTGTTGTCCCGTAGTTTTTCGGGTGGCTTCCCCAACATGTTCCAGCCGATTGCCTTGGCATAAATGGCGCGTATTATCCCTTTATGTGCCACGCAAACAGCAGAACAATCTTGCTTTGCCAGTTTTATCAAAAAGGGGAGAAGACGATCTTGAACCTG
>MABB01000041.1:0-3747 GCA_002162915.1 Rhodospirillales bacterium 47_12_T64 | reverse complement strand
GTATCCTTGCCCATAATTCTTGCGGTCTGTTGAGCTCTTTTTAAAGGGCTGACATACCAGGGCGCAACATACCAACTCTTTGGCAATGACCATTGTCCAACCTGGTTTTGGCCCGCTGCAGACAGAGATATATCAGTTCGACCCTGCATGCGTTTCTCCGCATTCCAAACTGTTGGCCCATGGCGAAGAATTAGCATCTCGCTCATGCTGTTTGGAACTCGGAAAGGTCATTACCGTTCAAGATCGCCTTGAGAATAGCTGCGGTTTGATCAGCACCATTGGTATCCAGGCTCGAAGGAGGACGTTGTTCGATGCTGATTGTCTGGTCAATTGCATCAGAGAGGATCTGTCCGGTGAGGTCTTCTTCGTCAACGTAAGCCAGAGCATTACTTTCAGCTAACAGTTTAGCTCTGAGAGTCTGTTCTGTTTCCAGGCCTCCCGAATAGGGGACGATCACTCTGGGACAGCCTGCGCGAAGGACTTCCATAACCGTGTTGTATCCGCCTTGGCTAATTGAAAGCGCACAATTGGGCAACAGAGAAGTAAAATCAGGTCTGGAACGTTGAATAATCAGGCGATCTTCAGCCAGAGCGGCGTATTGAGCAAAGATATATTCGGGCAGGCTGTGTCCTATCAGGATTCGCCAGACCTTGTCTTTCAAAGGGCTTAGTTTTCGAGCTGAAACAGCAGCTTTAACAAGGCGTTCGCTTACCGCTCCACCACCTGTTGAAACGATGACTTCATCCTCCCCGTCTGTGGGGTGCGGGGCTTCATCCACCTTCTCATCAACCACATAACCGCTGTAGAGAATTTTTTGTGAAATTTCTCGTGCAGGATGAAAGGTTTTATCAAAGGGAATAAGCTTGGGATCACCGTGGATGAGGACGTTGTCAAAATGCTTTTCGACCCAGTTAAGCATTTCAATAATACGTTCTTGTTTGGGGGCTTTTACCAAAATATCGCGGACGGAAGAGATAACCTTGGGCGGGTTTTCACAGTTTTTGGCTGCTTCCAGAAGCGGGACGAGCTCAAACCGCATCTGACGACGACCAAAAGGAAACATCTCGAGGAGAACCAAGCGGGGCCTGGTATCATGAAAAATCTTTAAAAGCTGCTCGGAACGTCTTTGTTTGAAAGCTTTATCAATCGGTTGGTCATTTTTATCAAGCAGCTCTTTGAAGTAGATACCGTCTGCACGGACGGGATCGAGCTGGAAAAACCTTGCTTTTCCTGTATCAAGACCCGGTACATCCATGCCGCCAGAGACAAAAGCGACTGACAGCCCCGCACGCTCCATTGCTCGTGTCAGAGTTGCTGCTCGGCGTTGATGCCCAATCCCCAGTAAATGTTGTACGTAAAACAGTACGTCTATGCGGTTATCTTGACTCATTACATCCTAAAGTCTGTTGTTGGTTTTACCAAAATCAAGAAGTGGCAAACCCGGTTGTATATAGTCTTTCCTTGATGCTGCGAGTATAGCATCTAGCTTATGTCCTGCGTTTTCCAAGCTATGGATTGCGTCTACTTTTTCGGCTGCAGCCTGTCCCATAGCGCGCCTTCTGACTGGGGCTGTAAGCAGTGTTCGCAAAGCAGCGGCAAATGCAATGGAATCCCCGGGGGTTGTCAAAATACCGGTTTCGCCATCGGTTACGACAGCTGGTACGCCACCAGTGTTGCCCGCAATAACAGGTAGTCCCCCGGCTTGAGCTTCGAGGAAGGCAAGGCCAAAGGCCTCGTTGATCGCGGGCCAGGTATAGATATCACAGGCTGGTATCGTATGGGCTAATTCTTCAGCTGTGAGTTCTCCAGCATAAATTACTTTGATTGATGGTGCCCATTTAAAGGCAGCCTCAACCTCGGCTCTGGCTTTACCATCACCTACAACAAGCAATTGCCAGTGTAAATCGGGAAGCCCTCGCAAAGCATTTGCAAGAACCCGATAGGATTCGAGCTTGTCTCCCTTTCGCATCATCGCGATACAAAGCAACCACTGTTTATGGGGATCAAGGCCATAGGTCTTGGAAAGTTCTATTCTATGTTTAGCGCAATTACCCCGGGCAGTGACCAGCTTATCAACCATAATAAAAGGGGGGAGCGACCAGTTGCGTAAACCAGAAGGGAGGCAGTGCGAATCATGCGGATTCAAGCTGATAACACATTCAGCTTGATCAAGAGCGGCAACAACCGCTTTATGGCTTAGATCCCATGGTCCTCCAGCACGTTTATTGGCAACAGAGGCTTCTATTGCGACATATGGAATATTTAATTCCCGGCAAACGATCGGCCCAATCCAGTCCGGGGCCTTGTAATAGAGGTGGTAGGTCAGCCAGAGATCAGGCTGTTTTGCTTTGGGCAAAGATTTGAGCTTCCGAAGATATCGCTGAGCTATTTTTTCTCCGATAAGCTTCAGTCGACGTTGTTTCTCGGGATTACCTTCGCCGTCACGGCTTCGCAGTTGAGAAGCCAGTTCGACTTCGTGGCCTTTTGTTTCCAATGCCTGGATTAAAAGCCTGGCGACATGACGATCACCAGAAGGGGTTTTGTGCCGGGGAGATTTTAACGGAGCATAAAAAGCAATGCGCATCCCGACACCTGATCAACTGGCCATAAAGCGGGTAATCAGCTGATCAATTCCCCGTTTCATGGAAAAGTCGTTTCTGACGCGCGTAGCACCGGCTTGGCCCAACTGACTTCGAAGTTTAGGGTCCTTGATGAGGCGTTCAATGGCTTGACTGAGTTCTTGCGGGTTTTGTGGGGATACCAGAAGCCCTGTTTTGCCATCTATTATCAACTCTGGAATGGCCGAAATACTTGTCGACAGGCAAGCCAACGCTTGGCTCTGGGCTTCCATGAGAACATTTGGCATACCATCGCGGTCGCCGTCTTCTGTGATACGACTGGCGAGAACAAACAGGTCAGCTTTGCGATACTGTTCCAGCACGACTTCCTGAGGCTGGGCGCCCATCCAGGTGATTTTATTTGTTAGATTCAGACTTTTGGCCTGTTTCATGAGATCTTTACTTAGAGATCCACCACCAATGTGAACGAAATGCCAGTTCAGTGTTTTGGGGAGTAAGGACAGCGCTTCCAAAAGATCATCATAGCCCTTTTTAGCAACTGCTCTACCGACGGAAATAAGGGTGACCTGTTGTTCTTCTGAAGTACCGTCGCGCAGCACCTGGTCATTATCAGCTTTATCAAAGCGTTCAAAATCGAGGCCATGATAGACAAGATCCACGCGGTCATTGTCAGGGGAGAGACTACTGAGGTAATCGACATTGACCTTGGTACAGGTTGCGAGCCATTTGATATCCGCGAGCTTCTCGCGTAACTCCCACTCCGGGGTTGTCCATATGTCTTTGGCATGGGCAGATCCGCACCAGGGCAAATCCCGCATAAAGGCTGCATAGCGGGTTACTGAAGAGGGGGTGTGTAGAAAGTGAGCATAGAGCCAGTCGACTTCAGCGGGAAGCTCAGCAGCAAGGACACAAGCCTGGGCAAATCGGCGAATACGGTTGGGCGTTTTATCTCTTTTTAGATCCTTGAAGAATGTGGACCGCGCTTTTTTATATCCCGGGAGTTTTCTGACTTTCCACCAGCTCTTGATAACACGCAAAGGTTCTTGATAGATATACTCGGGAAGATAGCGAACGGGCGCTTTTATTTCTCTGTGAATTGGATGAGTAGAGCTGTCGGTTGGGTGCCGTAGAGAAACAAGCGACAACTCAAGGCCGCGTTTTTCTAATG
>MABB01000029.1:10800-15407 GCA_002162915.1 Rhodospirillales bacterium 47_12_T64 | reverse complement strand
GAGGAAACTCATATGAATTCCCGAAACGAGTTCTCGAACTATATCCTCGACACTCTTTCTCCTTTGGGAGAGATTATTCTGGGACGGTTCTTTGGCGGCACGTCTCTTAAGTGTCGGGGGAAACAGTTTTGTATGATCATGAAGAACCGACTTTATTTTCGGGTAAACAAAAACAGCCTTAATTCTTATCTGCAACATGATGCAGCTCCTTTTAGCTACCTAACTAAAAAGGGACGGGTTTACGTCAGAAGCTATTATGAGGTCCCCTCGGATATTCTCGATGACGAAGAGATTCTGTTATCCTGGGCTGAAATAGCTATAGAAGCCTCTCGGAATAAATAAGTTAGATTTACCTTCAAACATTTCCCCAGATATCCAATATCTATTTTTGGGGCTTAGCCGACAACAGATTGGGTCAGTGTTCTGCGTAACCGCTGTAAAGTACTCTCATCGCCGAGCACTCCCCCCAATTGTTTTAAATGGCTTTTTACCTGAGAGCTCATGGCTACATGTCCATCATTCATAAAGTTCTCATGGTTTTTTTCAATTTCTGAGAGGTCATAGCGATAATTAACCATAATTCCGCTGGCTTGGGTGATCCCCTTTTCCGAAGTATCCCCGAGCCAGTTGATCTGATTGAGCTGTGCGCCATTCTTCAAGTGAAACCGGGCAACAGGGTCCAGAGCACGTCCTTTTGAATCTTTCTCTAGAAAATAAGCGACACAGAGGCGCATTAAGGGACCTCGGAGTAAATCTGCAAGTTCCTTGTTCTCAAACCATTCTTTATCTTGAAAACAAAGGAATATGGCCGTTTTGGCCTCTTCTGCACCTGTTCTAGATTTCAACAACTCCATTTCTTCCCTGGTAACGCCGTCTTCAAACAGAGCACCATCAAGTTCGGCAAGCCAGGTTCTAAAACCTGGTACCGGAGAGAGAGTTGCGAAATTTTTAATCCAGGGCATCTCGTGTGAGAGGTGATGCACAACCTGTTTGATCAAGTGTTCACCAAAGCTAATTCCTCTTAAGCCTGTTTGCGTATTGCTAATGGAGTAAAATATTGCCGTATCTGCATCTTGAGAATTTCCAAGTGGGGCTTCGACATCCAAAATGCTTTGAACGTTACGCGCCAAGCCTTTGAGTAAGGCGACCTCGACAAAAGCAAGGGGTTCATCAGGCATTCTTGGATGAAACAGTGCATAACAACGTCGATCAGAATCAAGCCGATTTCTAAGATCGCCCCATGATGTGATCTGGTGAACGGCCTCGTATGTGATTAGTTTTTCTAAAAGGGCAGCAGATGTATTCCAGGTCATTTCTACAAAATCAAGAAAGCCGGTATCGAACCATGAGTTCAAGAGTTGCTGCAAATCACGATCAAGAGCTCCGAGATATGGATCTTTTCCTTTTAACTTCAAAAGGTCTTCACGAATATCAATTAAAAACTTAACACCATTTGGTAGGGCATTGAATTGAATTAATAATTTAATTCTTTCTGGAGACGACGATTGACGTAAATGATATGCAGAAGTGACGCGATCAGCATCGTTATCAGCCGATAGGTATTCATCAATTGCGGAGCGTATACTCTCTTCATTGGCGCAAAAATCTTTTGCCAGGAGGGTTAAGAAAGTTTCTTTGCCATTTTGATCAAGTTCTAAGTATGTGCGTCCGAGTTCGGCTGTTCTCATGCGGGCAGATACATCACCGCCCCTTCCGCTGAGGCAATCGTCCATCATACGTTTTAGGCTTTTAGGGCTTACTGAGGTCGCAGAATTTCTAAGGCCAAGACTGCGTGCTGCACTCTGTGCAATGTCCCGCCATGCACCTGATATTTGAGATAGGGTACTCTCTTTTGACGGGCTTGCATTCATCATAATTTTATCCTCTGGCTGTGCTTTTTTAATTATTTTTGACGCCAGCCATAATAATTCAAGTGAAAACTTTGGGAATACATCAAGAACTATGAACTTTGAAACATCAATCCAAAGTCTGTCGCACTGTATGCGGTAGTATATCCCAAAGTGTCACCAAAATGTATTAGAGAATTATGATATTTATTTTTTAGGAAGACCTTTTACCACATTTTTCTTTATGACGGCATCATCATAAGCTTTTCGTGAAAATACCTCGTTCACCATTGGAACAAAAAATTCTAAATTTTCGGAAACGTAATCGGGATCAAAAGAGCTCTGGTCCCAGCGTTCGCAAAAATCGGCACAGGATTGGTAACAAGGATGATCTTTAAATTCTTCGCGTGCGTTTTTATCCCAGCCATAGTGGTGCCCATAGAAAAACATTTGGAAAATACCGTGATGTTCGACAACCCATGCCACCTCATCTCTCACAAAGGGCCGAAGTATCTCTGCTGAAAAACGGTCATGATTTTGCGGGGCCAGACCATCGCCGACATCGTGTAAAAGCGTACCGACAACCCAATCTATATCGGCACCATCCCTATAGGCGCGTGTTGCTGATTGAAGGCCATGTTCCAACCGGGTTATTTTATAACCGGTCAAGGTGTCTTCGCCCTGTTGGCGTAGTTCGGAAAGCACTCTGTCGGCAGTAAGGGCTAGATATGGCTTCTCCATTTTTGCAAGAAAGTCATATTCTTCCTTGGTGCCGTCTTTCATTTGAGTGAAATTGATTGTCTTCATGATTAAGCACCTGCCATATCGTTTGAGGAGGCATAAAGGCCAACCTTTTGTTCTGCGCCTTCGGTCAAGGCCTCGGATTGTGCCTCGAGTATCTCGTTATAAAGCTTCATTTCGTTCGCCCCAAAAAGCGTCGATGGCTGGGCAATATTAATCCAATTTTGTTCTCGATCAGCCCCACGCGCTAACATTCCAAAATCTCTCTTGCCGACGACCTGCCTTACACTTGGCGTAACATAGCGGATGGCCATACCTATTCGCCGATCATTAGAATGATTGGGGCCAGAAGCATGGAATAGACGTCCGTGGTGTAATGACATCTGTCCGGGCTTAAGTTGGTTGTAAACGGCTTCATTTTCATTGACTTCAACCGCAATTTCCTGACCTCGGGAAAGTAAATTATCTTCACTAAAGGTATCGCTGTGCGGAACAATGCTTTGTTTATGTGAGCCAGGGATAAACTTCATACATCCAGCTTGCTTCGATACGTCGGAAAAGGCAATCCAGGCCGTTACTTCTTCGTCAGTTTCGCCAAGTCCCCAATAGGTTAGATCCTGATGCCAGCTGACGACTTTTTCTGTGCTGGCTTCTTTTATGAACAGTTCACAAGACCAGATCATCAGATCAGGGCCGAGTATGTCTTCGACAGTATCAAGCAGCGCTGGTGTTTGAGCAATCTCAGCCATAAAGGGAATGACGACCTGGCCATTAATGCGAAAAAACTGATTTAGGGGATGATTGGAGGTATCACTGTTATAACTTTGTTCCAGATCCTCAATATTATTCCGAACATCCAAAGCTTCATCACGGGTAAAAAGGTCGAGAGGCATGAGATACCCCTCTCTCTGATACTG
This sequence comes from Rhodospirillales bacterium 47_12_T64, assembly GCA_002162915.1. Taxonomy (GTDB): domain Bacteria; phylum Pseudomonadota; class Alphaproteobacteria; order Kiloniellales; family Kiloniellaceae; genus Kiloniella. The sequence goes on along the minus strand of MABB01000029.1, from coordinate 11,902 downwards.
TTCTATCTGGTCAGACGTAAGTTTTTTAGCCATGACTAATATCTCCATTACATGATCTATCCCCATTTCATCAAAAAGCAGAAACAAATAAAGTAAATAATATTGCATTTGAGAGAAAGCTCAGCTTATTCTAAAATATGACTTTTAGACGCATTCCCTCTCTCAACTGGGTTCGAGTATTTGAAACTGCAGCGCGGACAGAAAGCTTTGCGCAGTCAGCAAAACTCCTGAATATGAGCCCTCCGGCCGTAAGCCAGCAAATCAAGGCTCTGGAGGGATACCTGGGTAAAGCTCTGTTTACACGTGGAGCACATCATGTGGAGCTGACGAACGAAGGTCGTGCCTTTTTACCCGTGGTTCAGCAATCTTTGTCATCTCTGGAATCTACGGCTGCAGCGTTGTTCGGGCCACGGGATTCAGAACATTTAACGATACAGGTTCTCTATTTATTTGCTTGTAGTTGGTTGCCGGAACGCTTGATGAAATTTGAGGAAGAACACCCACATATTCATTTGCAGGTTACCTGTGGTAACATCCCCGATGACTTTCATCGTCAAAGACCTGACCTACAAATCGCTTTTGGCTCAGCGACTGATTTTCCAGAAAACGCAGAACGTTTGTTCGGCGAAATTGTCATTCCTGTAGCCCGCCCTGAAATCGCAGATGCAATCCACACTCCGCAGGATTTGTTGCAGCATCGGCTGATTGAAGTATCAACTCATCAAAGTGGATGGCATCAAGTTCTGGGTGCAAGTGTCGAAGGTGATTTATCCAATGCGACCTATAGCTTCACAGACAACACGGTAACCGCTATGGCAATGGCCGCAGCGGGGTATGGGATAGCTCTGGCTCGCTCTCCCGTAAGTGATGCGTTGATGAACACCCACGGCCTTGTACCGTGTCTTGAGGATCTAAGAGAGAAAGGATTGCAGCATTATTATCTGTTTAGTCCCTTGGCTCACCCGGTTAAATCAGCTGCAAGTGATTTCAGAAAGTGGTTGCTTAACGAAATTATTTGATCAGAGATTTCATTCAGGAGCTGAAGGTTAATTGCTATTCGCCGCCCGGTTATGCGCGCGCCAGCTCTGGGCTTCAATAAAGA
>MABB01000029.1:0-10776 GCA_002162915.1 Rhodospirillales bacterium 47_12_T64 | reverse complement strand
TCCGGATTTGTCTTTCCATTCTGGATATTGCCCCCTCAACATCTTGCGAAGGAATGCCATCTTTAAAGTCCAGTGACAGGGTCACCAGAATATCCATGGGGCCATTTTGAAGAGAGAGAATTTCATTAACCCGTAGAATTTCAGGTTGTTTTGCAATAATCCGTCGGATGGATGTTTCCACTTCAGGATCTGCTCCTTCACCAATAAGAAGCCCTTTGGTTTCATAGGCAAGAACCCATGCAATTGTGGCCAACAAAATACCGATTACAACTGAAGCGGCACCATCAAGCTCTGGAATGTCGAGCCAAAGCCCGAGGCCAAGACCCGCAATAGCAACCAACAGACCGAACATCGCCGCAGTATCTTCCAGGAGCACAGCAAAGATTGAAGGATCTTTGCTGGCCGCGACAGCAGCAAAATAGTTACGGCCTTTGACTTTTTTCTTGAATTCTTTGAAAGCCACGAACCATGCGGCACCCTCAAATATTAATGCCGTGCCGAGAACAATAAAATTTATCATCGGGTTTTCAATCGGTTGAGGCTCAATGATTTTATGAATACCTTCGTAAATCGAAACGCCAGAACCAACCGCAAAAATCAGAAGGGCGACCACAAAAGCCCAAAAATATAGCTCACGACCATAACCATAAGGGTGCCGGGCATCAGCAGTGCGCTTTGATCTGTGAAGACCATAAAGTAAAAGGCCCTGATTCCCAGTATCAACGGCAGAATGAATAGCTTCACTGAACATTGCAGAGCTACCAGTATAGGCTGCAGCGGCGGCTTTGGTTATTGCAATTAAACAATTTCCTGCCAAAGCAGCAAATATCACCATTTTGGACGAGTGCCCAGCCATCCTGCGTCTCCCTAAGTCGCGGTAAATCTAAGTAGTAAAATATGATTTGTATCGTTAGAAAACATAAAGGAAGCGACATAATAGGGAACATATGAGATGGTTCAATCTCCTTCTTCTCATCATCCCCATTACAGGACGGTATTTTTATGCACCGTTTTTTAAAAATCATTGCTTCCGCCCTGATTACTTTAGTGTTGTTGACGATTTTTGTTGGGGTTGGTGGCTATGTTTGGCTCAGCACTTCATTGCCACAACTTGATGGTAAGGTTGTCCTTTCAGAGTTAGAATCGACCACTGAAATCCTGCGCAACAAGGACGGTCTTGTCACAATCCGGGCACAAAATGAAACCGACGCTTATAGAGCTCTTGGGTTTGCCCATGCCCAGGATCGTTTATGGCAGATGGATTTTATGCGAAGAGCCGGATCCGGCCGCCTGTCAGAAGTAAGTGGTAAGGCAACCCTTGGTATTGATCGCTTTATGAGGACCTTGGGCTTTCATGATCTCGCATTAGCCAATTATGAAATACTTCCCCCGAAAACCAAGAAGATATTTGAAGCCTATAGCCAAGGCGTTAATGATTACCTTGATACTCATAAGGGAACGCTATCTCCGGAATTTCATATCCTGAATTATTCTCCAGAACCCTGGAAGCCAAGTGACTCTTTGTTATGGGGACGGCTTATGGCTTTGCAGTTATCTGATAATTTTAATCGCGAATTATTACGTCAAAGGTTATTGAACTTCATGCAGATAGAAGATGTTGATAATCTATGGCCTGAAGATGAAAACGATCCATTTATAATTCCTGAACTTGATAAGCATGAACTTTCCCAGCTAAACATTCCTGCTGGCTTACTTCCTCTTCCCTGGCCGTTAGCACCAAAGGACGCTTCTAACGCTTGGGTTATCTCTGGTGAAAAATCAACAACCGGAGGACCTATCCTCGCAAACGACCCTCATCTTGCTCTCGATGCTCCGGGTCCCTGGTATCTTGTCCGGATAGAAACACCAGAGTTTACCTGGGCAGGAGCAACGTCACCGGGTGTTCCTCTACTGGTTCTTGGACACAACAGTCATATCGCCTGGGGATTTACGACAACACACAGTGACACTCAGGATCTCTTCATTGAAAAGATCAATCCAGATAACCCTGAACAGTACCTGACCCCTGACGGCTACCAAGAATTTAAAACTCATACAGAGATCATAAAGATTAAAGATGCTGAGGATGAAAAAATCATCATCCGAAAAAGCAGACATGGCCCGATGATATCATCTGTTCTCAGGCGGCAAGAAGACACTGATGAGCAATTTAAGCTCTCTCTTGCCTGGGCCGCCTTGAAAGAAGATGACCAAACAGCCCAGGCTTTGTTCGATATTAACAGATCAAAGACCTGGAGTGATTTTGAAAGGGCTGTCCAAAAATTTCATTCCCCTCAACAGACCCTCATTATGGCTGATGTAAAGGGCAATATTGCTCTTACGGCTTCTGGTCGCATACCAATAAGGAAATCTGGTGATGGTAGGCAGCCAACTCCAGGTTGGACGGGGGATTCCGACTGGCAAAGGTTTATTCCCGCGAAAAAACTTCCAAGAAGCGAAAACCCAACTAACGGCAAACTGGTAACTGCAAATAACCGATTAGTTGGTCCGGAATATCCCTATCTCATTACCAAAGATTGGCCCAACTCTTATCGGGCGAGAAGAATTCATCAACTGATCGACAGCAAAGAAAAGCTATCAATCGAGGATAACCTTTCCATCCAGACGGACACTCTGTCATTAGCCTCACTGGAATTACTACCCCTCTTGTTGGCAACAAAAACCAGTGACCCTGAGGCACAAAAGGTATTGAAGATTTTAAAGAAATGGGATGGTAGAATGGATATGAACTCTATCGAACCCGTCTTGTTTCATCGCTGGCTCTATTGGCTTAACAGAGCGGCCTTTGGAAACCTGCCTTCTGACGCGTCTTATTTTCAATCCCCTGATATACTTCGGCTAAAATACCTAATTGGGAAAGATCCAACCAATTGGTGTAAGTACGGTGAAAGACTCGTAATCGAAGGTAATTGTGCCGCACAGATGACAGAAAGCCTTTTACGAGTGATTTCTAATTCAAATGACTTAAGTGCTATTCCAAATTGGGGAAGCCTTCACAAAGCTCATTTTAAACATCCGATATATGACAGAATTCCTCTTTTAAATCAGATATTAAAGCTAGAGATATCTTCGCCAGGTGGTCATGATACAATTAACCGGGGAAGCCCTTCTTTGAGGAAAGGTAGCTTACAACTATTTCCGAATGTTCATGGTCCATCTTATCGGGCGGTTTATGACTTGACCAACCTCGACAATTCCCGCTTTCTGTTAGCAACCGGGCAGTCGGGTAATCCTCTTTCAAGTTTCTACGGGAACTTCCTGTCGAGTTGGCGTGACGGGGACTATGTGAAACTTGATGACACTACTGCCGAGGAACCAAAACATCGTTTGGTGCTGTACCCAAATTAAAAAGACGACAAAAAAACAAACTTAAAAAAAGACAAATTAGGATTGATAGGGTGACAATAACAATTGAAGATATCCGCAAGGCGGCGGATGAAATCAAAGGGGACGTCGTTAGAACGCCTTTCGTTCACGCAAAACGCTTATCCAAAATACTCGGTTGTGAGCTCTACTTAAAATTAGAGAGCCAGCAATTCAGCGGATCGTTTAAAGACCGTGGTGCTCTTTATAAAATTAAAAACCTTACGGATGAGCAAAAAGCCAAAGGCGTTATTGCCATGTCGGCGGGTAATCACGCTCAAGGTGTTGCATTACATGCTAATCGGTTGGGTATATCGGCAACCATCGTCATGCCTGAAACGGCCCCCTTTAGTAAAATTGAACGCACTCGGGCTCTTGGCGCCAAGGTAATCCTCTCTGGCGAAACTCTGGATGACTCTCGCAAGGTTGTTGATGAAATCGTAGCCAAAGAAGGTCTGATTTTTGTTCATCCCTATGACGATGAATACGTGATTGCCGGTCAGGGAACCATCGGGCTGGAAATGCTCGAAGATCAACCAGACCTCGATGCGATAATCGTCCCTATTGGTGGTGGCGGTATTCTTTCCGGTATTTCTCTTGCTGCTCAAGCGATCAACCCAGATGTGAAACTATACGGCGTAGAGGCTAACCTGTTCCCCTCTATGTCTCAGACCCTAAAACATCAACCCGCGACTTCAGGCGGCTCAACCATGGCCGACGGTATTGCCGTAAAGGAACCCGGGCTTATAACCAGGGAGATCATCGACAAACTGGTTGATGAAATTTTTCTGGTCGATGAGAGCCAGATAGAAACTGCTATCCTCACCTTGGTTGAAGAACAAAAAGTTGTTTCAGAAGGTGCAGGAGCAACCGGAGTTGCGGCAATTCTAAATAACCCGGAGAGATTCAAGGGCAAGAAAATTGCAACTGTAATTTGTGGCGGTAATATTGACGCCCGAATGCTGTCCGGTCTCTTGATGCGTGGTTTGATGCGGGATGGTCGCCTTGTGCGAATTCGTACAGAAATGGTCGATCAACCCGGTCTTCTCGCAAAACTAACAAGTATCATCGGAAAGTCTCGGGGGAACATTATTGATGTAATGCACCAAAGACATTTCTACGATGTTCCAGCAAAAATGGTTGAAATTGATTTCATCATCGAAACTAGAGACATTGAACATGTGGATGAAATTGTCGAAAACCTGGTATCAGGTGGAATAGCAACTAGAATTTTATCAAGCCGTTCTTGCGACTAACTTGTACTCCAACAATTTCTGGAGGAAGCCCTTTAAAGCGCTTCTTCCAGAAATTGACTTCCCATGACTTCATTGTAAAAACAACTAACCTTGATCAGGCTTTTGTCAGCTTAAAGAGCTAAACGGTTATCTCTAAATATTAATAACAGAGATATTCCATGAGACATTATCTTATCAATTTCCTTCTTGTCATGACGTTCATTTTTACAATCGGTGTTAATCCAGCGCTGTCTGCAGAGCCAAACCTTGAGCAAGTGAAATGTGTCGATATCGAATCTGAAGACGATTTGGCAAGCTTTATATTCTGGCTAGATGGTTACATTTCAGGTCAGGAGGATCTCTCTATAGTTGATCCAGATGAAGTTGAGCTTGTGATTGAAGAGACCCTAAATACTTGTAATGAGTTTCCTGAAAAGGCAGTGTTCAATATCGTTAAAGGGTTAAAACAATAAACAGCGAGAACACCTTGATGCCGCAAAAGATACCTGAAAAACCTTATCGTTCCAATCGCCTTTCCTTTGCCACGCGCACTATTCATGCAGGACAGCATCCAGACCCGAGTACCGGGGCCATTATGCAACCAATCTACGCAACATCTACATACGTACAGGACGGATTGGGCGAAAATAAAGGTTACATGTATAGCCGGACAGAAAACCCGACCCGTCAGGCCTATGAACGCTGTATTGCTGATTTGGAAAGCGGGAGGCTTGGGTTGGCTTTCGCATCAGGTCTCGCCGCCATAAGTACGGCACTTGACCTGCTTGATAGCGGGTCACACGTTATTGCCATGCACGACCTTTACGGGGGGACTCACCGATTATTCAGGGACGTCCGGCCTCGATCTGCCGGACTGGATATCGAATTTGTTGATCTCACTAATTTAGATTTTCTTCGCGCAACTATCCGCCCCGAAACCAAAATGATCTGGATCGAAACGCCAACAAACCCCCTTCTTCAGTTGGCCGATCTTGAAGCTATTGCAGCGATTGCTAAAACCAAAGGTATCATCACCTGCGTTGATAATACCTTTTGCTCTCCATGGGTACAACGGCCTCTGGAGCTAGGGATCGATATCGTGATGCATTCAGCAACAAAATATCTCAATGGTCACTCTGACATCATTGGGGGCATTCTTGTTGTCGGGGAAAACTCAGATCTTTGCGATCGCCTTAAGTATTTGCAGAATGCGGTTGGTGCTATTCAGGGACCTTTTGATTCTTTCCTTGCCTTGCGCGGCCTTAAAACACTGGCATTAAGAATGGAGCGTCACTGTTCCAACGCTTTGAAAATAGCAACATTTCTTCAGCAGCAAGAAGGTATCGAAGAAGTTTGGTATCCGGGATTACCAAGTCATCCTCAGTATGAATTGCACAAAAAGCAAATGAAGGCTGGGGGCGGTATTGTGACCTTTACTGTTAAGGGGGGCCTCGAGCAAACCAAGCAACTGTTAGAGCGCGTCGAGCTTTTTGCTCTGGCTGTAAGCCTTGGCGGTGTGGAAAGTCTCATTGAACATCCCGCGAGCATGACCCACGCAGCCGTTTCACCAGAACACAGAGCGGCAATAGGGATTACAGATAATTTGGTAAGGTTATCAGTGGGTGTAGAGGATGCCGATGATTTAATTAACGATTTACGTTTTGCTTTAAGCTAGTTTGGTCCTCAGATATAATATGAAGATAATAAAGGGGATTTTACGTCCCTTTATTTACCTGACTTTACCTTCACATTTATCCTGGTAAAGAGGCGCTTATTCGATATGTACGCCGCGGTACATGCCCCTGAAATAAAGCAGGGGATCTCCACCATCTTTCATCAAGGTATCGACAACTTTACCAACGATAATTATATGATCACCAGCATCAAATTGCGCATGCATAGAGCAATCTAAGTTCGCAAGACAGTTTTCCAAAACAGGGATACCAGTTGTTAGAGTTCTGGTCTTGACCCCTTCCCACCGCTCTTCTGAAAAAGCAAAGCGGTCTGAAATATCTTTTTGAATATCTGTCAGTATATTAATAGCAAAGCCATCTGCCTCATTAAATGCTGGAAGGCAGTTGGAGCGCTTATCTATACAAAAGAGCACCAACGGGGGATCCAATGAAACCGAAGAAAAAGAGTTCGCAGTCAAGCCATGCGGAATACCGTTCTTGTCCCGTGTCGTCACGACGGTTACGCCCGTAGTAAAACATCCGAGTACTTTTCGAAACTCGTCAGAGTTAAAAGCCATTACCTGTACTATTCCCAAGAGATTCTATAGTTGTTTTAATTAATTTTTACCCCCTTGTCTTTATGCACGGGAGCAAAGAGAGAAGTGTAGATATTCCTACACGATCGATGCAGCAACGGTGGAGAAGAGTTTAAGTAAAATAACTATATTGCTTACCAACAACCTTTTATCGGCACACTACAGAGAAAGTAGTTAAAAAAACAACACAATATTTACTCACTCTTTAATTTATAACACTAAAGTCTGAAAACATTCTAAAAACGACACTGATATCCGGATCGTTTTTGTTATTTCCGCCAAAAATTCTCATCCCAAAAACTATGCTTGTTCTCAACCGGAAAACTGGATATGAGCAACCTAATACACCATATTCGTTCTTGGGTTTAATGAGATAAAATCATGTCACGGTTGCAGGCGAATTTACTATTGCTTATTGCCGCAGTTATTTGGGGATCAACATTTGTTGTTCAACAGATATCCATGGATTTGATTGGCCCGATGACTTTTACAGCAGCGCGGTTTTTCCTGGGCCTACTTGTTGTTGCCCCTCTCGCTATAAGAGAATGGAACAAGAAAAAACAGTTGTCGAATAACTCTGGTCCGCGTCCTCTTTCAAATCGCGATTTACTGTTGATGCTGTTCATCGGTGTTATCCTCTTTATTGCAACTATTGTGCAACAAATAGGTATTGCACATACAAGCGTTACCAATGCTGGTTTCTTAACTGCACTGTATGTTCCGATGGTCCCCTTGCTTGGACTAATATTTTTTCGCAGTAAGCCTCATTGGATCGTTTGGATTGCGATAGCTTTTTCATTTGCTGGTACCACATTGATAAGTGGTGTGGATACTTCCCTTGAACTTGGCTATGGAGACTCTTTAATTCTCACCTCCTCGATCTTCTGGGGGCTGCATGTTCTCCTTGTTGGGGTTGTTGCTGCTCGAACTTCGATGCCTCTTACCCTTGCTGCAATACAGTTTGCTGTCACGACGATTATCGCGGCTATTTGGGCACTCTCAACCGAAACAATGGCTTTGGCCCCTCTTCTTTCTGCCTTCTGGTTCATTGCTTATGCCGGTATCGTCTCTGTTGGCGTCGCCTTTACGCTCCAAGTCATAGGTCAATCCCATACCGCACCGGCTGATGCAGCCCTGATTTTAAGTCTGGAGACTGTGTTTGCAGCCAGTGCAGGGGCCATTTTCTTGCAAGAGCGAATTGGTCATACAGAAATGATCGGGTGTGCAATGATCCTCAGTGCGATTTTGATGGTTGAAGTCCTTCCTATGATATTTAGAAAAAAACGTCCTTTTATCTGATCAATTCGTAATCAGATAAAATTCGAGGTTTATTTAACGAGTTTTTACAGATAATTACGACTTGTTAACCTTATTCACTGAAGATACCCAAATAGGGTATTCAACAGGAATCGAATTTAAATCATGACAGTTATTGTAGGCCTCATCATTGTTATTGCTTCCGTTCTCGGAGGCTATATGGGGGGGGGCGGTCATGTCGGCGTTCTCTGGCAGCCTTTTGAATTTGTTATTATTCTTGGAGCAGGTATTGGGGCAACCATCTGTGCCAATTCCAAAGTATCGCTCAAAAGCCTTGGCGGGTCCGTTGGCAGAATGATTAAAGGTCCTGCTTATAAAAAAGAAGATTTCCTGGAACTTCTTTGCCTTCAGTATCAAATCTACAAACTTGCCAAAACCAAAGGGATGCTTGCCCTTGAACAACATGTAGAAAATCCTGAAGAATCAGCTCTCTTTTCCCAGTTTCCAAAATTTCACGGTGATCATCACGCCGTGGCCTTTGTTTGTGATTATCTCCGTATGATGAGCCTTGGTGCCGACGTCCCTCATGAAGTCGAAGCCCTGATGGATCAGGAACTCGAAGTCCATCATATGGAAGAACATAATGTAGAGGCTGCTCTTGTCGGGCTTGGGGAAGGATTACCCGCTCTTGGTATTGTTGCGGCTGTTCTCGGAGTTATTCATACCATGGGGTCGATTAGCGAGCCGCCGGAAATTCTGGGTAAGTTGATTGGTGCCGCTCTTGTTGGAACGTTCTTTGGAATTTTGATGTCTTATGGCTTTGTTGGTCCAATGGCATCGGCATACGCTAAAGTGACAGAAGAAGACAGTCGTTATTATGAGTGTTTGAAAGCTGGTATTCTCGCCCATATGGCTGGAAATGCTCCAACCGTATCTGTTGAATACGCCCGAAAAACCCTGATGTCTCATGTACGCCCCAGTTTTTACGAGGTAGAGGAAGCCGCCAACGAACTCCCTGCTCCGGGTTGATCTTGCCTCTTGGTCATTCCTAACCATAATCCCAACACGCCCCCTTCCAGTATGTAACAAGCATGTAGTCCCGGAAAATCAGGATGTCAGACGAAAGACAAGGCCAAATAATAATCAAGAGGATCAAGAAGGCTGGCCATGCTGCACATGGTGGTGCCTGGAAGGTCGCCTATGCTGACTTTGTTACGGCAATGATGGCTTTCTTTCTTCTCTTGTGGCTTTTGAATGCAACAACAGAAGAGCAGAAAAACGGTATTGCTGACTATTTTGCCCCCTCGTCAAACATCTCCAAATCAACCAGTGGATCGGATGGGCTTCTGGGAGGACAATCGATCTCAAAAGACGGTGCACTGGTATCTCAGTTCTCAAGCATTGGCGTCCAGATGCAACTTCCTCCGGAAGAGGAGAGTGAAGAATCAGATCCCGATGCAGAAAAAGATCCTTTGAAAGGGGAAGGCAAGGCCGACGAGGAGCAATTAGAAGAATTCCGCCGAGAGCAGGAGCAAAAACAGTTTGAAGAAACTGCTGTTGCCCTTAAAACCGCCATTGCTGCAAACCCGGAACTCTCTGGCCTGGAAGAAAACCTCCTGATTGACCAGACTCCTGATGGTTTGCGAATACAACTGGTTGACCAGCATGGAACTTCCATGTTTCCCAGTGGTAATTCCAATATGTTGGATCATACCGAAAAACTTTTAGGGCTCGTCGCGGATGCCATTGCAGATATCGATCAGCAAATCGCCATTAAGGGCCACACGGACGCAACGCCTTATAGTACCGCGAACGGGTTCACGAACTGGGAGCTGTCTTCTGAACGGGCAAATGCAAGTCGTCGCGCGCTCATAAACGCGGGGTTAAGTGCCAACCGTGTTTCCTCTGTGGAGGGTTTGGCAGCGACGGAGCCCTTTGATGAGGAAAACCCAAGAGCAGAAGTAAATCGTAGAATTTCAATTATCTTGCTCAAAGATAACAATGAGGTCCTCAAGAAAAAAATGGATGCGGGCAATAGCATTGATGTAGATAGCATTTCTTCTGATCCAAATTAAGCTCTTGTTATGATTTAAGAAATGAATTCATCCTTGTTTCCGGGGCTTAAACTTCTTATGTATTTTCAATGGATAACACACCCTCACTAAGTCTCAGTACTCCAAAATCGGGCATTAAACGGCAAATTAACGCCTCCGATATTCAAGGGGTGCCTTTTAATCGATGCTTTGCATACATCATCGATTTTATAATTCTGGCTGTCATCAGTTTGGTAATTGGTTTTGTCGCTTTTATTATTACCCTTATTTCTCTGGGGTTACTGTCTCCCCTCACCTCTATCGTTTTTGTCCTGCTTCCTCTGTTACCTTTGGCCTACCACAGTTTTTTCCTCTCTCACCAAGGAGCAACACCGGGGATGAATGCAATGGATATCAAAATGACGACGATGGAGGGCGACAATCCGACATTAATTCATGCCGGGATAACAACGATAATTTTCTACCTGACAGTGCCTGTAACAAGTTTTCTTATACTTATCGTTATGCTGTTTAATAAAGAACGCCGTACTCTGCACGACCTTTTAACCAATACGGTTGTTGTAAACGTTCAAGATGA
>MABB01000070.1:14024-15388 GCA_002162915.1 Rhodospirillales bacterium 47_12_T64 | reverse complement strand
ATTAGAACATCTGTCATATAATCGGCGACAGTAATTGCACCTTCTAACTTTATTCGTTTGGCGAGTTGGTTGAAAACAGGGGCGTTGTCGCGAGTAGGCTTCATTTCCCTTTCGATCCGGATTTCTTTTTTGCAGCTTTTTCGGCTTCTTTCGGGGAAATGTCTTCAGGCCTATGTTCTGGTCCGATGGGTTGTAATGGTTGTCTGTAAGCGAGAACTGCGACACTCAAGCCAATCAAGATCATGGGCAGAGACAGAAGCTGTCCCATTGTTACTTCGCCAAACAAAAAGCCGATGTGAGCATCGGGTTCACGGAACAGCTCAACAATGGTTCTTGAGAGGCCGTATCCAATAAGGAAAAGACCAGCAGTAAGTCCCCGCCTTCTTAACCCGACAATGCGTATAACCAGATAAAGGATCAGAAAGAGCGTTATGCCTTCAAGCCCAGCTTCATATAACTGGCTTGGATGTCTTGGGAGAGGGCCTCCATTTGGGAAAACCATACCAACTTCAGCGGTTGTTACGCGACCGAACAATTCGCCATTAATGAAGTTTGCCAAGCGGCCGAAGAACAGGCCAATGGGGGTTGCACAGGCAACAATATCGGCGAGTGCGAGAAAATGGATTTTCTCTTTTCGAGCAAAGAGAACCATCGCTGTAATAACGCCAATAAGGCCGCCGTGAAAACTCATACCGCCTTGCCAAACGGCAAAAATGTCCATCGGGTTATAGAGAAAATAAGTGAAGTTGTAGAAGAGAACGTAACCGAGACGTCCCCCAAGAATAATTCCAAGCGTCGCCCAGACAATGAAATCATCCATGGCAATTGGCCGTAATTGGCGTGGGGCTTGAAAGCAAAGCCAGCGGCAATAGCGCCATCCCGCAATAATACCAAAGATATAAGCGAGGGAATACCAGCGAATGGCAAGAGGACCCAAGCTGATCGCAATCGGATCCACTTCAGGATAAGCCAGTGCGGCAAAAATTAGCTCTTGGGTCATCGGTATGCATCTTCCTTGGCGAGGAACTCTTTAACGTAACGCCCAACGCCTTCTTCAAGGGAAATGAAGGAGCGATCGTAGCCTGCTAATCTGAGCTTGCTCATGTTTGCTTCAGTAAAATACTGATATTTATCCCGAATACTTTCAGGGGTCGGGACATACTTTATGTTTTCGTTTTTATCCATGGCTTCAAAGACGGCTCTGGCAAGGTCGGCAAAAGACCTTGCTTGCCCGGTCCCCACATTGAAGAGGCCATTTACCTCAGGGTTGTCTTTCAACCACATCATGACATCAACGCAGTCATCGACAGCGATAAAATCGCGCAATTGACCACCGTCAGAATAATCGGGGTGATGGGATTGGA
>MABB01000070.1:10701-13820 GCA_002162915.1 Rhodospirillales bacterium 47_12_T64 | reverse complement strand
GGAGAAGTTTGGAGAGATGCTCAATGCTGTCATCGTCATCAAAGCCGCACTCGCCTCCGCCATATGTCGCTGCGGAAGATGCAAAAATATAGGGGACCTTATATGTGGCACAGACATTCCAGAGGGCTTTGCTCAAACGGAAATTGTTATCCATTAAGGCATCGCCATTGGTTTCCGTCGTTGCTGAAATTGCCCCCATATGAAAAACACCTTTGAGGTGTTGGGCATTTTCGGTCAGGAAATCGGGAAGGTTTTCCGGTGCGATAATGTCTTCAAGCTCATGCTTGGCTAGATTACGCCATTTATCGCCTTCGCCAAGCCAGTCGCAAACCACAACAGCTTTGCCTTGTCCGACCAGGGACGCGACGAGATTAGATCCAATAAAACCAGCGCCGCCAGTGACGAGATACATGCCTGAAGCCTTCCATTATGTTCTTTCGCTTCTCTATATATGCTCTCTGCTAGATATAGAGAAGCATCAGTTGTGATATTTTTCGATAACTTTGTCCAATCTATGGCGAACTTTGGTTGAAGCAATTGGATCAAAGGGCCATATTGGGTTTATAAATAAATTCGCTGGTGTCTAGATCGGGGCGTCCTGATCGGGATAACTCCAGCACCGTGAAAGGCAAAGTTATGCAAACTCAGAATCGTATCCTTGATGATCTGGCTAAAGTTGCCAGTAGCGCAATGGGTGCCGCAGCAGGAATGCGCGGTGAGGTTGAAGCTCGGATTCGTGAGCAATTCGAACGTATTCTTACTCAAATGGATATTGTTCCGCGTGAAGAATTTGATGCAATGAAAGCCGTTGCTGTCAAAGCGCGTGAAGAAGGTGAAGACCTTGCACAAAAAGTAATACTCTTGGAAGAGCGTCTTGCTGCTTTGGAAGCATTGGCAAAGCCCTCGGCTAAATCTTCTGGGACTAAACCTTCTGCGCCGAAGAAGTCTGCAGGAAAAAAAAGCAGATTAAATATGGGCAAGAGCCTTTAACAACGTGAGCAAAATTGCTCTCGAGAGTACGTGCCCTTCTGTCTCGACAACAAAAGTCCGAAGCATTTGTTTCGGACTTTTGTTTTGTCGCTTTTTACTTGAATCATAGTTTCAATTCATGTCACACTATATTTGGTAGGGCGTTGTCATAAATATTCAATATATTGAATATCGCAATGCCAGTTGTGTCTTGCTCGACTATTCTCATGAGGGGTCAGTGCAATGAATTCAGATACTACAAACGTACTTCTACCTTTTAATCCTATTGATACAATTGAAGAGTGGGTCCTGGATTATGACTGGGACTTTGAGCGTGAAAGTGATTTCGAATTACTTGCCATAATCGAAGGTCACTGGAGTCCTCTTCATCTCCATTTTCAGTGGCAAAGCGAGTTACAGGCAATGTTTTTTGCATGCCATGGTGAAGTTAAAATTCCTCAAGCTGCTTTTGGCCGTATTTGTGAACTTCTGGTGTCCGTGAATAACCAGCTATGGCTTGGGCACTTTGATCTTATTCCTGAAACCGGAGGGCCGGCATATCGGCATACTGTTGCACTGCGCGGCCAGGATGGCTTCAGTGAAGAGCAAACCGAAGACCTTGTCGCAACAGCAATTGCAGAGTGGGATAGATTAATCCCTGCTATAAAGTTGATTTCTTCTGGTGATGATTCCGACCTTAACGCCATCGATCTTGCCTTGATGGATACGGTAGGTGCAGCGTAGAGTTCTGTTCCAGTAGAATTTAGGAATAGGACAAACTACATGCTTAATGGTGGAACTTTGCTGCTCATTGGCTGCGGCAAAATGGGTGGTGCTATGCTGCAGGGCTGGTTGGATCGAGGCTTGTCTGGTTCACAGGTAACCATCGTCGATCCTTCAGCAAAAGCGAGTTATATGACCCCCTTTAAAGACCAAGGGGTGCGTGCGGTTGAAAATCTGAGCGATATTGAAGACGGTCTGTCTCCGGCTCTCGTAATGTTTGCCATTAAGCCACAGATGATGGATGACGCGATTGGTGATTATCTCCGATTTGTAAGACCTGACACCGTGTTCTTGTCTGTGGTTGCAGGTAAAAAGATTTCATTCTACGAAGACAATCTGGGTGCTGAGGCTGCTATTGTCAGGACAATGCCAAACACTCCAGCGGCTGTGTCCCGCGGGATGACGGTTCTTTTTGCAAACCCGAACGTTAGCGACGAACAAAAGATAGTTTGCCAGGAATTTATGGCTGCTGTTGGTGAAACTGCATGGCTGGATAATGAAGACCAAATCGATGCCGTCACTGGTGTATCTGGTAGCGGCCCAGCTTATATCTTTCTGATGGCAGAGTGCCTGGCTCAGGCCGGGGTTGACGCAGGATTACCGGAAGAATTGGCTCGTAAACTGGCTCACACCACGGTTTCAGGGGCTGGAGAGTTAATTCGCCAGTCAGATGATACGCCAACCCAGCTTCGGATTAATGTGACCAGTCCAAATGGAACGACACAAGCTGCATTGGAGGTCCTGATGGCTGATGACGGACTACAGCCTATTTTGACCAAAGCGGTAGCTGCTGCAACTAATCGGAGCAGGGCACTCTCTTGATTAGGGCACGTTCTAATAAGGCACATTGGGAGTCCTAACAACGATTTGTTGAACTTCTTTTTCTACCGCTAAGGCTTTTAATCAACTTTTCTGCTACAACTATATTCCTTCGGTTTTTCCTGATTTGGAGACAGATGATGAAAAAGTCAGAGATACCACAGCACATCGTTGATACAGCTATGAATTTGGCTGTCGAGAAAGGTTGGCGTGATCTATCACTTGCTGATATCTCTGATGTTGCAAAAATTCCCTTATCTCATTTACATGACTTGTTCCCCTCCAAACATGCAATTGTTCGCTATATTTCGAATAGTGTTGATCGTCAGGTGGTTGATGATGAGGATAGTGATCGCCTGGAGCAACCTGTAAAGGATCGGTTGTTTGATCTGCTCATGAACCGATTTGATGTTCTACAGCCTTATAAAGAGGGACTGTTGATCATTGTCCACGATAGTTCTCGTGATCCCTTATCCGGTATTGCATACCTTTGTAACTTACGCAGGTCTATGGCGTTGATGCTCGAAGCGGCGGGGCTGTCTGCTACA
>MABB01000070.1:8674-10674 GCA_002162915.1 Rhodospirillales bacterium 47_12_T64 | reverse complement strand
GTGCTGTCTGTCCTATATCTAAATGTGTTCAGAACTTGGCTTCGTGACGAGAGTGAAGATCTTACCAAGACGATGTCGTGCTTGGATAAGGGGCTTGAGAGAATTGATCATTGGGCTCGGAGATGTTCGAATTCCAGTTGTCATAAAGGTGGTCATAAAAAAGCAGAACAAGCCGTCTAGCAAAACTTGCCTTATCAGAACCCCCAATTCACAATCACGAAAACATTATGTGGAATGGGCGGAATATGAGTGAGAGAACATCAGAGATTACTTTCGAAGATTTCTTAAAAGTTGATATCAGAGTTGGCACTGTGGTTGATGCGCAGGCCTATCCAGAAGCCCGACGTTCTGCCATCAAACTCTGGGTCGATTTTGGCGAAGGGCTAGGAGTTCGGAAATCTTCGGCACAGATTACAGATCACTATAAACCCGAAGAACTCATTGGCCGTCAGGTAATGGCGGTGGTCAATTTTCCTCCTCGGCAAATAGGGAAGTTTATGTCGGAGATTCTCGTGCTTGGTGCTTCGGATGCTGAAGGAGGTATCTTGTTGATTTCACCGGATAAAGAAGTCCCCAATGGCAGTAAGATGCACTAGGAAGTATCTGGGAGTGATTGAATCTTTATCGGGAAGTTTGAACCTAAAAGGGAAGAGTAATCCGAGCGCGCAATCCGCCACCGGGAGCCTCTTCCAAAGAAAAATCACCGCCGTGATTGCTAATAACATCATTGGCTATTGAAAGTCCCAAACCGACACCGCCTGTTGCCTGGTTTCTGGATTGTTCCAGGCGAAAGAATGGCTTGAGAACATCTTTTCTACTTTCTTCGGGAATACCCGGGCCATCATCATCTACGGTAATTTCTAAAAATGATCCAGTTTCTGACGTTCTGATCTTGGCACATATCATGACGTGGTCCCCAAAACGTTGCGCGTTGATCACCAGATTGGTTACGGCACGTTTGAAGTTTTCTTTCCGTAAGGGGATTTCTATATTTTCCTCAAGGTGCAAGTCGATTGAGTTGTTGCTCATTCCTAGTTGCTGGACAAGATTCCTGAGGAGAGAGGAAATATCACAATTCGCGGTTTCTTCCCTCCCTTCACCTCTGGCAAAGGCAAGATAGCCCTCAATCATTTTCTCCATATCCGAGACATCGGCTTGAAGATTTTTGGTATCGTCATCCTCTCCTGACATGGCAAGTTGGAGTTTCATGCGGGTTAAGGGGGTACGCAAATCATGGCTCACGCCAGCAAGCATTGCGGTTCGGTGTTCTACCTGACGCTTAATTCGGGAACGCATTCGGATGAAGGCCCCGGAAGCCTGTCGTACCTCTGTCGCTCCTTCGGGTTTGAAGCCCTTAACATCAATGCCTTTACCAAAACTTTCGGCAGCTCTGGCAAGACGCTGGATTGGCCGAACCTGATTTCTCATGAATATAAAGGCAACGCCAAAGGTGATGACAGAAGACCCAAACATCCAAAGTATCACAAGATAGGTGGTTGACGTGAATAGGCGTTTGCTCGGCACGAGAACCAATAATACGCCTTCTTCGAGTTGGATCTGGATCTTGACCTGATCAGTCAAACTGACGGTATCAATATTGTAACGGTAGTTTTGCCGTAAATTTTTGACGATCTGGTCACGAATTGCCTGTTCTAACCGGCGTTCTAGTACAGACCATCCTGGTGTCCAGTTAGCAGGTGGAAGCTCTATATCGTGGTGCAATGTTAACGAGAGGTTAGCGGTCTTTTGCATCAGTTGAAAAATATGAGCTTTTTCAAAAGGTGTCTCTGCCTTTTGCAGGAGGAGGATTGAGGCGGCGATATCTCCTGCCAGACCCTGAGCGAGGCGCTTGGTAACTGTTTCGTAGTGGCGATCATAGAAAACCCACACAGAGATTGCCTGCACAAGCAGCAAAGGCGTGATAATGATCAATAAAGATCGTCCCAAAAGAGATTTAGGGAGGTATCTCTTGAGAAAAAAGGGAGCTTTACGGATGCGGT
>MABB01000070.1:0-8651 GCA_002162915.1 Rhodospirillales bacterium 47_12_T64 | reverse complement strand
ATTGAATCTTGAACAGGTTTTGAAGCCATATCAATCTGTTTTCAAAACATAACCAATACCACGAACGGTTTGAAGGTACCGGGGGTATTTGGGATCTTGTTCAATTTTACGACGTAATCTGGTGACCTGTACATCGACACTGCGTGTATTTGAAAGATCGGCACCTTCCTCAACAAGCTCGTCTCTGCTAACGGTTGATCCGGATTGCTGAGCGAGGGTTTTCAGTAACGCTGCTTCGACATCGGTCAAATGTATAAAATCGTCGTTGTGCCAGAGCTGGGATTTCCGTACATCGAATCTGAATGTTCCAAAGATTATATTCTCTGTTGGTAATTCTCTCTCAGCAGGTTTGCTTTGGATACGTTTTAAAATTGCGTTGATGCGCAGAACCAGCTCTCGGGGTTCGAAGGGTTTTGATAAGTAATCATCTGCGCCTGATTCCAAGCCACTGATTCGATCCCCTGTTTCCCCCATGGCTGTTAGCAACAATATGGGGACATCGTCTCTTTCACGTAATGACTGTGTAAGTTCTAACCCGGTTTCTCCCGGCATCATGATGTCCAGGATAAGAAGGTCAAACGACAGGGATACAAGATGTGACCTGGCCTCTGCCGCGCTTGCGGCAGTTGTTACAACAAACCCCTGGTCTGTCAGGAACTTTTGTAGAAGCTCTCTGAGCCGAGTGTCGTCGTCAACAACCAAAAGGTGTGGGTTCATATCATGCATGCGCACAGTATAGCGCTTCGTTAATTCTTTCCCAGACCTTAATTCTTGCGCTGATCTTAATATTCATAGGGGCGAAACTAGCTTGGCCGATCAAAAGATGGTTTCTTATGTTTTCTATTAAATCGTGGACGGTCATCTTCTTCCATCATATTCATGAGAACAGACCGAAATCCAGCAACGGCTTCGGCACCGGATTCTTTATAGGCACGGATAATGCGCTGGCGCTGAACATTGAATAGTTTTCCATCCAATTCCAAACCGTTCTCGGTCAATTCCAAGAGGCGTTGACGTCGATCTATAGCTCCGGGGGTCTGTTTGATAAAACCCTCTCTGACCAACTGTCCAAGGACTCGAGAGAGGCTTTGTTTGGTGATCTGCAAAATTGACAGCAACTCACTAACGGTAATCCCCGGGTGGCGTCCAACAAAGTGGATGACACGGTGATGGGCTCGACCAAAGCCATATTCTGCGAGGAGTTCGTCTGGCTCTCCAGTGAAATCCCTATAGGCGAAAAAAAGTAATTCTATCGCCTGCATAATCTCCTCTGTTCGAAGGAAAAGAGGATTTGTTCCTGATTTTACGTCAGTCATGTTGACTTATCTATCGAAATTCTGTTACATAATGATGGATGAATTTGATAGAAATGATCAAAAAAATCCGTAAACGAAAAATATATTTACCTTTTACTGTTGAGTTATTCGATCGGACAATCGAATAGAAGAAAACGGTTGAAGGTGCTCTGAGACACTATACCACCTTGAACGGGAAAGCCATGACTATGCTTCCATTTGACGATCGCGACGGTTTTATCTGGTATAATGGAGAGTTGATCTCCTGGCGGGATGCCAAAGTACATGTCCTCAGCCACGGCTTACATTATGGAAGCAGTGTGTTTGAGGGAGAACGAGCCTATAATGGCCGTATTTTTAAGATGCAGGAGCACCATGAACGCCTGATCCGTTCTGGCGAGTTGCTTGGTTTCAAGAACCCTTATTCTATTACTGAAATAGATCAGGCATGTAAGCAGGTTATGGAAGCAAATAATATCGTAGATGGATATTTGCGGCCTGTGGCTTGGCGGGGGAGCGAAATGATGGCCGTTTCTGCCCAGCGGTCGAAAATCCATGTCGCAATTGCTGCTTGGGAGTGGCCCTCATACTTCTCTCCTGAAGCTCGCTTGGAGGGTATTCGACTGGATTTTGCAGAATGGCGTCGTCCGGACCCGGCGACAGCTCCGGTAAATGCTAAAGCTGCAGGGCTTTATATGATTGCTACTCTTTCCAAGCATGCTGCCGAAGAGAAGGGGTACAATGACGCACTGATGCTTGACTATCGCGGCCAAATTGCCGAGGCAACCGGTGCTAATGTTTTTCTTATTCAGGATGGAAAAATTCATACGCCAACGCCGGATTGCTTTCTGGATGGCATCACACGGCGGACGGTTATCTCTCTGGCCAGGGAAAAGGGCTATGAGGTCATTGAACGTGCAATCATGCCTGAAGAGCTGGCAACTACTCAGGAAGTTTTCTTGACCGGTACAGCTGTGGAAGTAACACCTGTGCGGGAGATCGGTTCTTACAAATTTACCCCGGGTGAGATCACTAAAGATCTTCTGCTTGGCTATGACGAGTTGGTCCGAAAGCCAAGCTGATCTCCAAGCAATGAGTACTTTTGAGTAATGGACTATTTCAAGTAATGACTGTGAAAAACGGGTGTCTCAAGTCGTCACCCGTTTTTTGTTTCAGTTGCGAAAGAGAAGGGATGTTTATTTCTTGGGTTAGCCCTTAAGCCATCTGGTGGCCGCGTCGTCGTCGCTGTCTCTTGCATCCACCCATTTACCGCCCTTGGACGTTTCTTCAAGTTTCCAAAAAGGGGCCTTGGTTTTAAGATAGTCCATGAGAAATTCACAACTCTCAAAGGCATCTTTCCTGTGCTTACTGCACGTAACCACGAGTACGATCTGTTCGCCTGGTTCCATGCGACCATAGCGGTGGATAATCAAGCTTGCATCCAGATCCCAGCGTTGGTGCGCTTCCTGCTCGATTTCACTAAGCAGTTTCTCTGTCATCCCGGGGTAGTGTTCCAGGGTCATCGCAGTGATGTTTTCTTCACTCGCGATGTCTCGCACGAGTCCCAAGAATGAAGCGACACCACCGATTGAGTGGTTGTTCGCCGTCAACTTCTTCAGTTCCAGGCCAACATCAAAGTCATTCTCTTGAACTCTAATCATTTCAACCGCCTGTTACCGGAGGGAAAAGGGCAATTTCATCACCAGCATTGATCGTGTGATCAAGTTCTGCATATTCCTGATTAACTGCCACGCGAAGGAGGTCTCTCTTTTCCAAGGCAGTGGAGTAGTTAACGCCCAGAGATGGAAGCCAGTCGAGCAGATCACCAATGGTTTTTACCTCTGCTGGCGGTGTTATTTCTTCGGTTGATTTCCCGATTGAAGTCCGAAGCCAGGCGAAGTAGAGAATTTTCATAAGGCAACCTCATTAAAGGGAAGATAGGTGATCACTTGTCCGGGCTCTACTGTTAACAGATCTTCGGGAAGTTCTGCAAAGCCATCTGATCCGCAGACCGAAGAAAGTACTCCGGCACCATCCCGAGGATACTTATGTGCTTCCCACGAACCGTTTTCTTGTTTTTTCAGGTGAACCCGAAGCCATTCCCTCCGATCGACCTTTTTTTTGTGCTTGAAAGCCGCAATTACGGGAAAGGAAAAGGGGGGGCGATACTCGGAGCCTGAGAGTATCTGGATAAGAGGTCTGACAAAGTTGGCAAAAGTCACCATTACAGCTACGGGATTCCCAGGAAGGCCAACAAAGGCTGTTTTCCCCAGTTGTCCAAGAGCAATGGGGCGGCCAGGTTTTATGGCCAGGCGCCAGGCATGTAAGCTGCCTTGTGCTTCAACAGCTTGTTTCACATGGTCTTCTTCGCCCACAGATACTCCGCCGGAAGTGATTACCAGATCAAATTTTCCAGCAGCCTTGGAGAGGGCACTGCGAATGGTATCCAAATTATCAGCCAAAATCCCGAGATCGGTAACGATACAGCCTAAATTTTGTAACAAGCCAGTGATCGCGAAACGATTTGAATCGAATACCTGCCCACTTAGTAAGTTATCGCCAGGATTTCTAAGTTCATCGCCTGTTGAGAAGAGCGCAACATTTAATGGTTTTCGTACAGATATATGAGAAATGCCGACAGCAGATATCAAGCCAAGATCTTGCGGCCTGAGGATGCGTCTCGCTTTGAATATTACACTGCCTTTATCAACATCTTCACCTGCAAAGCGTCGGTTAGATCCACGCTTGATGCCATCGGGAATTGAAACGTGGCCCTTGTCGTCTAACATGCAATCTTCTTGCATGAGTACCGTGTCAGCCCCCAATGGCATGGGAGCGCCAGTAAAGATACGTGCAGCAGTACCTTGTGCCAGGTTTTCTTTTACTTCAGAGCCCGCAGCGATTCGGTCCGTGACAGGAAGTAAGGTGTTTTCACCGGGATGGAGGTCATCGAAATTGACAACATAGCCATCGACGGCAGAATTGTCGTGCGGTGGGACGTTACAGGGAGAAATTATATCTTCAGCAAGTGTCCGCCCGAGACAATTTGCAACAGGAAGGATTTCTGGCTTTGAAATGCAGTGCAGTTTTTCCTGGAGGAGGATGAGTGCTTCTGACGTCGTCATAAGCTTGCCGCCGTGTGCGAAACAATCGTCCGTTAATTGTGCCATTAATCTGCAGCCTTTCGGACTATGTGATTAAAATCACAAGCCTTACAGATGAAATCTGCGATTGCTTCTACATCGTTGAGGTTAATGACGGGTAATGTTGATTCCAGGAAATCTTCATCGGTTGCTACGGCGATAATGTTGGTGTCATCTTTATGCAGCATGCGTTTGCCGAGGGAGGGGCGGTACACTTCAAGTTTTTGATGATCTTCCTTTTTGAAACCTTCAATGAGGAGAAGATCAACAGGCGTCATGCGCGGGATTAACTCTTGAAGGGTGGGTTCTTTTTCATCACGTAATTCGTGCATCAGCGCCCAACGGTTTCCAGAGGCAATCATGACTTCGGAAGCTCCGGCTTCTCGGTGTTCGTAAGAATCCTTGCCTGGTTTATCCACATCAAACTTATGGTGGGCGTGCTTAAGGGTTGATACCTTCAAACCTCGCTCGACTAAAATCGGTATAAGTTGTTTGAGTAAAGTTGTCTTTCCACTTCCACTCCAGCCCGCTAAGCCGAATACCTTCATGACGTACCCTCTGGCGTAAAATTACTTCGTTAGTGGTTATATAGCCTGCGGTGTGAACTCTTGCTATGTTATAGATCAAATTGCCTGATGGCGACTGCTGATTAACGCGATGTTATTCGGTATTAAAATGGTCATAAATGGATTGCGCCACAATATGACTAATGCCCTCGGCGGCTTCCAGATCTTCCACGCCGGCCCGGGCAACAGCATCTGCAGAACCAAAACGAAGCAGCAGTGCTTTTTTCCGCTTTGCGCCAATTCCAGGAATGTCATCGAGAACGGATTTTAACCGCGCGTTGGATCGGCCTTTACGGTGGGTTTCGATGGCATAACGGTGAGCTTCGTCCCTCAATCGTTGAATGAAATAAAGCACGGGATCTTTGGGATCGACCAAAAAAGAAGGGCGATTTGGCAGGAAAATTCGCTCGCGCCCTGCATTCCTGTCCTGGCCTTTCGCAATGGCGACAATGGGGATATCGCTTAAACCGAGTTCTTCAAGAACTTCGATACCAACTGTTAACTGCCCTTGCCCGCCATCGAGCACAAGAAGATCTGGCCATTGATCTGATTGTCGATCAGGATCTTCTTTAAGGCTACGGGAGAGGCGCCGTGTAAGTACTTCGCGCATCATCGCGTAGTCATCACCCCCCGTATAAGCTGCTTCTTGTGGTGTTTCCTGCTCTGTTTTTGATGGTTTATCTCCCCGGATTTTGAACTTTCGATAAGCCTTTTTCGTAAAGCCCTCCAGTCCGGCTACAATCATTCCGCCATAGGCCTCGGAACCCTGAGTATGGCTGTTATCATAAACCTCCACGCGCTCGGGTGTTGTATCCAAAGAAAGCATGTTTGCGAGACCTTCTAAGAGACGTCGTTGACTGGTACTTTCTGCCATACGTCGGGCGAGGGCTTCGCGCGCATTGACTGTTGCATTTTCAAGGAGTTTTCTTTTGGCGCCTCGTTGCGGTTGATTTACTTCTACCCGATGTCCAGCCTTACTTGTCAATGCTTCTGATAATATCGGCTGTTCTGGCAGTTTATGACTGACCATGACGAGCTTTGGTACGGGCTTGTTTGAATAGAATTGGGCGATAAAAGAAGTCAGGACAGTTTCTGCATCTATCGTTTTATCGTGGCTTGGAAAGTAAGATCGGTTTCCATAATTTCGGCCCGCACGGAAAAAGAAAACCTGGATGCAGGACTGCCCGGCTTTTTCAAAGAGGGCGAAAACATCCGCATCATCAATTTCGGCAACGTTGATTTCTTGTTTGGATTGAATGTTTGTCAGCGCGCGGATGCGATCACGATAAATAGCCGCGAGTTCATAGTCCTGCTCGCTTGCAGCCTCTTGCATTTTAAGAGCCATCTTTTTCTGAAACCCCATGGACGACCCGCTTAAATAGCTCTCTGCTTCCTTCACGTGAGAGGCGTAATTGTTGAGAGATACTTTGCCGACACAAGGCGCTGAACAACGTTTGATTTGATGCATTAAGCAGGGGCGTGTTCTGTTGGTGTAGACACCATCACTACATGATCTCAACAGGAAGGCCTTTTCAAGGGCGGTAATGGTTTGATTTACCGATTTTGCATCAGCAAAGGGACCAAAATATCGACCCTCTCTTTTTTGTGCGCCCCTGTGTTTGGTTATCTGAGGTGCTTCGTGGTCTGCTGTTATCAAGATATAGGGGAAAGACTTGTCGTCGCGAAGAAGGACGTTGTAGCGCGGCCCCAGACGCTTGATCAGATTACTCTCAAGAAGAAGAGCTTCAGCTTCGGTTTTCGTCTGGACGATCTCCATGGATCGGGTTTCTGATACCATCCGTTTAAGCCGATAAGGCAGTTGTTCAACCCGAGTATAGGAAACAACACGTTTTTTTAGATTCTTTGCTTTGCCGACATAAAGAGCGTTCCCGTCCCTGTTGAGCATTCGGTATACACCCGGAGATCCCGGTAGTGTTTTCACAACACTCTCTATGACACGTTTGCCAAGCTCTAAATTACTGGATGAAGCTCCTTCTGTGTCCTCCTGAGTTGTATTGGGTGTATTCCAGGTGATCGATGCTTCGGACAATCCTGAGAGATTATTATCAGTCGCATCTTTTCCATCGGGCCTAATGTTATCGATTTCATCAATTGCCATGGCTGAGCGTTTCCCACCTTGAGAGAGGTCTTTTCTACGTTTTTTTTGTGGTGGTGTTTTCGTCATGGCTTGAAAAATAATAACACCCTTTGAAGGGCGATTTCCTTTGTTGGTAAGTGGAAATATGACAGCAGCAGATATAAATCCAAAATGAATTACGTTTACAGTTCATAAATGGACATTCACAAGGAACAGGTCAAGAACACTTTATTAACATAAAAAGGTGACTCTGGAGAACTCCAAGGATTCGTACCAAGGGTGGTTGTGTCAGTGTAATTGGCCCATAAATTATATCCACGATTCCTGTGGATAACTTTGTGACTATCTTGTGCGCCTTTGCTTGCACCCCTTGAAAACACTAGTGTTACAGCAAGCTGCTCAAAAAATAGGCATATTTTTTAAGTGACTGATATTATTGTGTTATTCAAAGTCAACGTTGCAATATTGAAAAAAAATAGTTTTTTTTGACTTGACGGTTACAGAAACATTTCTCCTGTGCACAAGTTCGTAAAATTTGAAGGCAATCTCCTTGATTTGTCTAGATTCTCTCTATGGTAAGGAGTGTGCTTTTATCGAATCTGATACTATGAGCGAAAGAAAGTGAACAGTTGAGATTTGTTAATAACTTGGTAGGAATACGATGAATCAAAACAGGGCCTGAAGTTTAATTCACGACCCTGCTTCTATGTAATATCCGGATACTGTCCGGTGATTTTTATCGACGAATTTTACGGATGGATTTTAAGAGCGCGTTCGCGTGATCTCAATTCCAACACCTGCCACATCTGGATAGCGATCTAATTTTTCAATCCGCATGTGCACGACCTTGATACGATCATCAAAGAAGCAGGTTTCAGATATGTCGTTTGCGAGTGTCTCTAAAAGTTTGACCTTGGTCTCAAGGCAAACATTGCGAACCTTTTTTACCAGGATGCCGTAATTGATCGTTTCGTCAATTTCGTCATTCAGGACAGGAACTGGGTTTAGAGTAAGCTCCAGACTTATCTTTAGCCTTTGCGTGCGAAGACGCTCTTCTTCGGTTAGGCCGATGTGGCAACTAAGAGAAAGATCTCTTACGATCAGCTTTTGTTCCGTGAGTTTACTATTCGTTGCCGTTGTGTTCCCGGATGCCATTCGCGACATTCCTTTCTATACTTTTGGTCTATATATTGGGCCCGACTACGTGGTCCGAATATTTGAAGTGTGAGCAGCCACCATTAGGCATGTCTAAATTTGGTCGTCAATCTACGCTTTGAGCAGACAGAGGTCAAAACCCAATTAACGACTAATTACAGCGAATAGAAACCAGTATGGATTTACGCCAGGAACAGTTTGTCTTTGAATTGGTATAGAATGTAAGTCGCATAAAGCCCGATAAAGAAGATGCCCTTCAGGCGACCAATTTGTCCCGAATGGCACATGGCAGGGATAACCAGAAGGCTGACACCAGCCATGACCCACATATCAAATTGCAAGATGGCAGGTGAGACCGCAAAAGGTGATACAACTGCGAGTATGCCGAGGATGA
>MABB01000013.1:15186-15452 GCA_002162915.1 Rhodospirillales bacterium 47_12_T64 | reverse complement strand
CTTAGTACTGTATGGGACGATGTCACCGTCGGTGAGCAGGTTTTATTTCAAACGATTAGAGAATTAAGAAACTTATTCAGTGGCTTAGATGTAATTAAGACTCACCCAAGAAAAGGGTATGCTTGGGTAATTAATGTCGAAAAAGAAGCACTTAACGACACTAATGAAGCTGCATCCCAGCAAGTTAAAAATTCAGAAATAACAACAAATGTATTTTCTAAAAAAACTAAAACTTTCCCTTGGCAACAATTAGTTATATTTATTAT
>MABB01000013.1:9689-15033 GCA_002162915.1 Rhodospirillales bacterium 47_12_T64 | reverse complement strand
GCTCTTCTTCAAGGAGATAATCTTTATAACTGGTAGTTATAAGGTTGCCCGGAATAAATTTTTCTTCAATATCATAGATACCCATTTTCTATATCCTTTTCATACACTTACTCAGAAATATAAAATCCAATGAATTGCAAGCTATGTTATGTGGCCACTGCATAACTTGCATTAGTCACAAGAATTGTTGGATTTGTTATGAATAGATACGTATTGAACCATATTCAAAGCACAGTGAATGAGTGAAATTAGCGTGAAAACTATTTCACACCGCATAATACCTTTAACGAAGCACTCAATGATTGAATAATAATATTTTTTTCAATTCGCTCCAGATCGCTGTAAGAGCATCTCAAAGGGGGCGCTGTTGTAAAAAACACCTAAGCCTGTTTTGTCTCTTATGGGGTTCTTTTATGCAGTATGCCGCTCTAGGGTTTTCTGTATCGTTACGACGATATTGGATAACTTCGCTCAAAGCATCAGGTCCAATAAAAAACCGATCAGAAATTAATCAAAACGCGGTTTGAATCAGCTGGCGAAATAGTTGAAAATCAACTGGATTTTTTAATCACCAAGACCAAGACACCATCATCTCTGTCTTCAGATGATACAAACTCATGCCCCGTTGTTTCACAGAAATTCTTGAAGTCGAGCAAAGCACTTGGATCTGTCGCATGAATTTCCAGCGTATCGCCCATGGATAATGGCTTCATTGCCTTGCGTGCTCGCAATACCGGGATGGGACATTTCAGACCTGTTGCATCCAGTAAATGATCCACCATTTTCTTAAAACCCTTTGCCTTTAAAGGTAAAACCGTAAACGGCTGTTACCAACCATCCCAAGATATACAAGCTTCCCCCAACCGGAATAAAGGGCCCCCCGAGAGAAATATCCGCCAGCGCCTTAACAAAAAGCCCTCCGGTAAAAAGCACCAACCCGAGAGCAAAGCAGCTACAGGCCAAAACGCCAAGCTTTTGAGAACCTTTACCAAGCTGCCCCAAGGCGGTCAGAACAAGAAGTGCCAGAACGTGAACCAATCCATAGGCACTCCCGGTTTGTGCCCATAGAACTCTGATTTCGTCATCGCCCAACCCGTGTGTACTATAGGCACCAATAGCAACAGCCGCTGCCCCCCAAAGACCCGCAAAGCTAATCCATAACTTAGAAAGCCTAGTTCCCATCGTCAGCTTCCTTGTGCTCGGAGTGGATTTCTTGCTCTATGCGGACGAGCGGTATCATCGCAGCAAAAATAAAAAACATAACATACCAACGATTTTGCCAAACTCCATAGCCAAGCAAAGCAATAATAAACGTAGATACCATCATGGCCTGAATGGCCGCATCCGCGGCAAGTTTATTTTTCTTCAAATATCCAAAAAGGTTCCAGATAATCAAAGACACCAAAATAGCTCCGACAGCACCGAGCTCTAACCAGACTTGAAGAGAGAAATTATGAGGATGAAGAGAGATTATGCGCCCACTAACCACTTTCTCATTACCATTGGCTTTAATATGGACGTAATTTTCCATACCTTTGTTAGGATAGTCGCGCGCTGAATCAAACCCCCATCCCTGAACCGGATTATCAATGATCTGATCCCCGACAAACTCCCAAATGAAAAATCTGTGCTTGGCTGAAAAGGGTATCGAGTGAGAGGATTCCGGACCATGTAACGGTGCAGCAACCTTAGCGACGAGAGGCATCACGAGAATTGCAACAATCATCAATAACGGAAGAACTTTGAAACCAGTTTTAGGCAGGCCATAAAAAACGAGGTACCAGACTGTCCCTAATAAAACAGCAAACAACGAGCTTTCACTTGGCGCAAAATACAACAGAGTCAGAGGAATAACAGGGAGTAGCAATCTGCCCCGTAAAGCCAATCTCTGCCCATAAATGGCAAAGAGTGCCCAAGCTGAAATACCCAAAAAAGTTGCCCCCCGATTAAACCGGGAAAGGTTCATCGCCGCATCCAGCGGCTTACCTTTTACAAACTTAGTAATCGGCGCATTAAAGTTTGATTCTATCAGCAACAAGCCTGCACCAAAAACACAGCCAATAAACAGCGCTTTTGCTATCATCTGACGAGTTTCTACAGATTGCGCCTCAACGGAAGATACCAGCAGTAAACCACAAAGGGTTAAGGCTAATAACCGTAAATCCAGCTTTAGGGCGTTAAGCGGATTAATCGTCCAGATCGTTGTAATCGTGATCCAGCCAAAGAAGGCAACCAGTAATCCAAGTTGTAATTTACTAAACTTGGGGAGTTGCCTGTTTTCATAGTAATTGATCGCAGCAGAAAGCACCCCCACCACGGCAACAAGAGGCACCAAGGCGTTTGAACTGAAAACACTGATAGTAGGTACGACGAAAAAAAACAGTCGCAGTAAATGACTATTCATAAAAACAACATTACAAAAGGAACGGGAGTTAACTTGGGAAATATCTATAAACAGCTTTTCCATGGCTGTACAGTGAAGGACGAACTCCTACTAAGAATTCCATCTGGGCTTCATCTGGGGCTTCATAGTGACGCATCTGGCACATTCTTGATTACCCGATGCGTTATAACTTTATAATGAGAAACAACATTGCTCTCTTTGTGTAACCGGGCACATTGACGATCTGCCCATAACAATTAGTAAAAGATCCGATATGTCCTCTTTTGACTCGCACCTATTGACGACGCCAACCACCTTAGCGGAAATGATGTCCTGTCTCCCTCAAGAAGGAGCCGTAGCATTCTCTCTCGTTGATGAGGATGGATGTGCCAAGATGTTACAGGCAACCGAAAGCCTTAAATTCCGCGACGGCACACCTGTGGTCGGCTCTCCTGGCAACGAAGTTCATCAAGATTTCACTATTTGTATGAATTTCGAGGGGAAATCTGCCTTAAATGATTACCAGATTGCCTTTGAGAAACAGCTGAATGCAGCTTTTGAGCTCATGGCTCCTCAACCTTATAAGACTCCCTTTTCATTTAATGATACCGCCGCTCTTCGCTATCACGAAGGATCGACCGGAATTTCTCCACATCGCGATCTGGTCTGTTTTGAAGCTGTAATCGCCATATTAACGCTCTCGGGAGAAGCAGGGTTTTATATTTGCGATGACAGAGACAAAACCAATGCAAAGCGAATGGAAGCCAAAGCAGGCGTAATGATCCTGATGCGGGGCAAAAACTTCGCTGGAATAGAGGAAAGACCATTTCATTTTGTCGAAGGTATTACCAAAGAACGTGTTGGTTTTGGTCTCAGATACAATGTGCGCGAGCCTAGGGTCAGGACCCAATAACATCGCAAGATCATAATCCCCTCTCCCATACCATTAAAGCATGCCAGTTAATAGCTGCTCTCCTTTGCGTCCCCGGCTCTCTTCTGTTACCTATCGGCTCAAAGCTCTTTGATCGGTTTTAGATCCAGGATGAGCAACAGGATACGAATAGATGAAAACGGATCTCTTTGATTTCGAGCTCCCCCGAGAGGTTATTGCCCACCGACCGGAAAATCCACGCGACATGGCCAAACTCCTGTCCGTAGGTAACAGCTTGGACGATCACAGAATGATAGATTTACCAGAGCTAATTCAGCCTGGTGATTTACTGGTCTTCAATGACACAAAGGTTATCCCTGCCCGCCTGAAAGGCAAACGCGGGGAAGCTGGTATTGAGGTAACTCTGCACAAACAAGAACCCCCTGCAGAAAATGGTGGTGCCCGTTGGTGGACTTTTGCAAAGCCCGCGAAAAAGCTGCGGCCGAATGATATCGTTCGATTTGCAGACGGCTTTACAGCACGCGTTGAAAACAAGCTGGATGGCGGAGAAGTTCTCCTCGCTTTTGATCTACCTCCAGAAGAGCTCTATCCCCATTTGGAAAAATACGGGAAAATGCCTCTCCCCCCTTATATCCAAAGGGAAGCTGGTTCTGATCAGCAAGATGCAGAAGATTACCAAACCCGTTTTGCCAAGTATCGAGGAGCCGTTGCCGCTCCGACAGCCAGTCTGCATTACACAGACCGCCTTATGGCAGCCCTTGACAAACGGGGGATTGAACACCTGACACTGACACTGCATGTCGGTGCCGGGACCTTCTTGCCAGTAAAGGTCGATGACCTCAAAGATCATAAGATGCACAGCGAAATCGGTCACATCAGCGAAGAAACCGCTGCACGGATAAACGCCGTCCGCGCCAAAGGTGGCAGGATTATCGCCGTGGGAACAACAGCCCTACGACTGCTGGAAAGTGCTGCGGATAACGACGGCATACTACATCCCTTTGATGACGAAACCGATATATTCATCACGCCTGGCTACAAGTTCAAGATAGTTGACCTTTTATTGACCAACTTCCACTTGCCGCGTTCTACCTTGTTCATGCTTGTATCCGCCTTTGCCGGGCTGGATCGCATGCGCGCCGCATATCAACACGCCATAAATAATGGCTATCGTTTTTATTCCTACGGGGACTGCAGCCTGTTGCAGCGTGAGGATCGTTTATGAGTACTGCTTCTAAATTTGGATATGAGCTTCAAGCCACTGATGGCCTTGCACGTCGCGGCGAAGTAACCACGGCTCACGGCACGTTCCAGACCCCTGCGTTTATGACTGTTGGTACAGCAGGTACTGTAAAAGGCATCACCCCCGATCAACTGAGATCCACGGGTGCCGAAGTCGTTCTTGGTAATACCTACCATCTCATGTTGCGTCCAACCGCAGAACTGGTTGATCGGCATGGCGGTCTGCATAAATTTATGAACTGGCCACATCCGATTTTGACTGATTCCGGGGGCTATCAGGTCATGTCCCTTTCGGGCTTGCGCAAGATCACCGAAGAAGGCGTCAAATTTCAGTCCCATATCGATGGCAGCAAACACAACCTGACGCCAGAACGGTCCATGGAGATCCAGGATCTGTTGGATTCAAACATCACCATGGTACTAGACGAATGTACTCCCTACCCCGCAACCCACGAAGAAGCCGCACATTCCATGCGTCGTTCCATGCGTTGGGCAGAACGATGCCGTAAAGCCTTTCGGGACAGAGATGGCTATGGCCTCTTTGGCATTGTCCAGGGCTCAACTTATGAGGATCTACGTAAAGAGTCTGCCGAAGCCCTTATCGATATCGGCTTCGAAGGTTACGCTGTCGGTGGTCTGGCTGTTGGCGAAGGCCAGGAGATCATGTTCGAGGTTCTCGACCACACCATGCCACACCTGCCGGAAGACAAACCGCGCTATCTCATGGGCGTTGGGAAGCCTTCGGATCTCGTTGGTGCCGTCGCACGTGGTATTGACATGTTTGATTGCGTTCTCCCAACCAGATCAGGTCGTAATGCGCAGGCCTT
>MABB01000013.1:3817-9597 GCA_002162915.1 Rhodospirillales bacterium 47_12_T64 | reverse complement strand
AGTTTAGCCGTGCTTACCTGCGCCATCTTTTCAGAGCAAAAGAAATGCTCGGCCCTGTTCTTTTGACCATACACAACCTTGCCTATTACCAAGAACTAATGGCAGGAATGCGGGACGCCATTGCTGCTGGAACCTTTACCGAATTCCAGGAAGAGTTTTATCACCTGCAAGAAGGCGGTGATATTCCCGCTCTAGAGTAATTTATAAGAATTACCCCATATCGAAGTTGTAACTCGCAAAAGGTAAAGATCTCTGTGGTACAATGGCTTCAGAGATCAGCCTGTTAATATAGAGGAAGGATAGGGATGAGTAAAAAAAGTAAAAAGACTTCGCCCTACCCTGATGATCCCGCAGCCGCAATCCGACAAAAAGCTCTGGAGCTCAAGTTTGACGCGGTAGGCTTTTCTCCCGCTGAAATAAACGAGCAGACAAAAGAAAATCTTCGGACGTTCCTTGCCCGTGGCTACCATGGTGACATGGGGTGGATGGAAAACCGGGTAGAATGGCGCGAAAACCCAACGGCCATGTGGGAAGACGCCAAGAGCATTATTGTTCTCGGTGTTAATTATGGCCCGGCAGAACCCCCTCTCGCCAACCTCGAATTTGATGATCGTGGCAATATTTCGGTATATGCACGCAACAGGGATTATCACGATTTCATCAAAAAGCGCCTCAAGGCTCTTGCCCGGTGGATGGTCGAAAATCTTGATTGCCAGGTGAAAGTTTTTGTCGACACCGCGCCTGTATTGGAAAAAGTCGCTGCCGCTCAATCTGGAATTGGCTGGCAGGGGAAAAATACGCATCTGGTTTCACGCGAACACGGGTCCTGGCTTTTCCTCGGCGAGATCTACACCTCTTTGGACCTAAAACCTGACCGAGAGGAAGAAGATCATTGCGGGTCTTGCAATCGCTGCTTAACCGTTTGTCCAACGGATGCTTTTCCCGCCCCGTACGTTCTTGATGCCAAACGCTGTATTTCATACCTGACCATAGAGTATCACGGCCATATTGCCCCGGAATTTCGCGCCCCCATGGGCAACCGGATATATGGGTGTGACGACTGCATTGCGGTTTGCCCGTGGAATAAATTCGCAGAACCTACTCAGGAACATTTGGTATTTCCCCGCATTGAACTGACAGCCCCGAGATTAGCCGACCTCGCCGAATTGGATGACGAGAGCTTCCGGCAGATTTTCTCAGGCTCACCGATCAAGCGTATCGGTCGGGATCGCTTTATTCGTAATGTGCTGATTGGATTGGGAAACTGTGGTGATAACAAGGTAACCCCACGCATAGAGCCCCTCTTGCAAGACGCTTCCCCTTATGTTCGTGCTATGGCTGTCTGGGCGTTGGGAAGATTGAAAAATTCTGCCGAGTTCAAGGCATTACGAGCAACTTATGCACCAGACGAAACCGATCCGGATGTACTCGAAGAATGGACCGTTCCTCAGCCACCAGATGCTGGTGCTTTAGGGCCTTGTGGGTAACAGACAAAAGAGGCTCTTACGCCCTGAATGACAGGACAGCCATTCCAAAACGAGTCTTCATCTCTCAGCTCAATTCGGCCACCTGCACAGGTTTGTCGCGCAAAAGTCAGAATTTGTTCGGGCATATTCACGTGCTTGCCATAACAAACCCCAAACCCCCAGGGACTGTATTCGGTTTTCCCATAAATCTTTACCCCCGCCGCAACGGCTTCGCTTACCCGTCGGGACGCCTCAACTTTGATTGGCTCATTTGCACAGGCAGAAAGCAACATAACAACCGCGCCGATTACATAACGTAGAAACATATTGTTTACAGTCGGCACATTCAATCTCCTGCTTTTCCATTTACAAGCGACGTATCGCCAGAAACCTTACGACGTTTTTTACCAAGCTGGGTAATAATAATGCCAAAAAGAATAACCGCCAATGCGATAAAAGATTCGGTCTCATATCTCTCTGAAAGAAACAGAAATCCCCAAATCATACCGAAAACAGGGACGAGATAATTGTTCAAGGCTGTAAAATTCGCTCCAGCAGATCCCAACAAATAATAGAGAATTATATAGGCTATGGCCGTTGATACGACCGAGAGGCAAATCAGTGCGCCGATACTCTGGAGTGTGGGATCAAGAACCAATGGTTCCTCGAGAACAAAGGCCATCGGAATTGCCATGACTGACGCACAGAGTAAAATTGCAGAGCCATTAACGATCGGGTCCAGCTTAACCAACCCGGTTTTCCGAGCATAGACAGATGTTGCGCCATAGCAAAAAGAGGCTATCGCAACGGCCAACTGTCCCAGTACGGAATCCCCCAGACCTTTGAGCGCTTCCGGGCCAACCAAAAGGACCACACCAGTAAACCCGACCAACGTGCCCGCAATTTTTGGGAGAGACATTTTTTCATCATCCGTCCAAAAATGGGCAACAATCAAAGCCGTAAGCGGTACCACTGACATCAGAATTGCGGCTAAGCCAGATTCTATATGAAGCTCGCCCCAGGAAATGAGAACAAACGGAACGATGTTTCCTGTAACAGCAATAATTATGTACCTACGCCAGGTTTGGATATCTGTTGGAAATCTTTTCCCCAGCGCCAACATTAATGCCGAGAGCGCAAGAAATGCGAAGAACAATCGAAAGGCAGTAAGCGTTACTGGAGTAACCGTTTCCAGTGTTATCTTTATCAGAAAAAAGGAACTTCCCCATATGGCACCTAATAATACGAGCAGGGCATATTGGTGGAATCTAGGTTTATCAGCAAGCATTTGGTTCAGAGTTCCACATCCATGGTTTCACACCCAAGGTTCTACACCCAAGGTTTCAATGGGGGGTCATTGAATTTTCGCCCCCAATGTTCCAAGAAACCAGCACAAACGCAAATAGCTTGTTAGAATTTATCCAAAGGAAAAGAATATCATTCAGCGTTTAAAGTCTCGGCACTTAAAGCCTGAATGTTTAAAATCCGGTAAAACCTTCACTTAGGCATCGAACATCGAGTTGTCACGAGCCAAATTACCTTAGGAAGGAAGATCTGCTTTCGCTTTATTACTGATAACTTTAAGCTTCTCCACATGGGATGAGAGAGATTGGACAATTCCTCCTATTTGGGTCGTTGCTTGGCTGGTTTGTCCAGCTAACTGCTTAACTTCTCCAGCTACAACTGCAAATCCTTTACCTGCGTCACCTGCTCGGGCCGCCTCAATTGTCGCATTAAGTGCCAGAAGATTTGTTTGACGCGCAATAGCATCAATCTGCTGTGCAACATTGCCTACGTTCTCAATTTCAATACTGAGTTGAGCAATTTCACCAAAAATTTGCTCAATACTCTGCTCTAAAGCACCCTGATTAGGATTCATTTAACTCTTGCTCCCGTTAGATCGAACACCACTGATATCAACTTGCCATTAACGTGAGATTAACCGCGAGGAAAAATTTGGCATTTTAGCTATCTTTTTCGTAAAATCACCAAGCCAATACAGAAACCCAATAATGCTCCGGATAATGCTCCCGGTAATGCTCTGGACACAAAATAAAAACCGAAGCCAGAGAAGCCGGGTCGCAAATAGCCGTTATACGCGAATTAAGGACTGTTGAGAAAAAACTCGTAAGAAGGGATTAAATAAAATTAACTTCATTCTGAAGGTTGAAACACACCCCCTTTACAATCTATTGTCCTAAATATCAGAAAGCCCTTCTATTCATTTTTGCTTAAGGGGATAGTGCTACCTTTATAGTGGCCTTTTCTAAAAGAAAAACGAGCGAGAAAAATGCAACGGTCAAGGCAAGTTATCGATAGGGTGTGGAGCGCCGGTTGAATTTAAAAATACGCAACTCCATTTGTGGGAAGCTGCTGTCTATATACATACCGCTGATCAGCATCAGCTTGCTGCTTCTCTTTACCGTTCTGGAAAGCCGGAATATTCACAAGCTGAATTCCGAGCTTGGAACGCGTTTAGACAAAATGGTCGATATTCAGGGGACAGCTCTTTCAACGCCTGTCTGGAATTACGACCTGGACTCTATACAGGCCATTTTGCTTGCCCTGTCCAGAAACCCCGAATTTCATTCAGCCCAGGTTTACGATACCGATGGCTTGATACTTGCGGAACTGACAAGTGAAAATGCGTTGACAATAGAAGCCGCTCTTTCACGTGAAACTGCCATTAAGCATAATTCATTTGATCGACTGGAAACCATTGGTACCGTCAAGGTACTTTTCCACGATGCCTTGATTTCAGCAGAGATCCGGGAACGATTGATATTTGACGGCCTGGTTATGGTCGTTACCATACTGGTACTTTCAGCACTCACCTTTTTAGGCGCAAATTCTTATATCGGGGTTCCCCTTAAATTATTACTTGAATCCATTCAAACCGAAAAGCAACACAAGAACCGTGTCGCGGTTGACTGGAAATCAAATGACGAGCTCGGCGCCGTAGTTACCGCTTACAATGATCTTCTCCAAAAACAATCGGCTTACGAAGCTGCTGTAAAAGCCAGCGAGCTCCGAGCCAAGCGCTCAGAAGCGCAACTTACCCAAGCGATCGAAACCATGTCAGAGGGCTTTGCTCTCTACGACCAGGAAGACAAGCTTGTTCTTTGTAATAGTAACTACCGGAATATATCGGCAAAGCGCGCCCGCATTATTACGCTTGGCTCCCGCTTTGAAGACCTTATGCGCGAACTCGTTTATGCTGGTGATTTTGTTGGCACAGAAGGACGTGAAGAAGAATTCATCAGAGAAACCTGCGTTAGTCACGAATCTCTTCAAGAACGGATGATCCTTCATCTCAGTAATGGTACCTGGTTACAATTTAACCACAGACGAACTCCCGCGAAAGAAATTGTTGTTCTTGCAACCGATATTACACCGCTCATGAATCAAGAGCGTGAAATTCGTCGTGCAAAAGAAGTTGCAGATCAGGCCAACACAGCAAAATCACAGTTCCTGGCCAATATGAGCCATGAACTTCGAACACCCCTGAATGCTATTCTTGGTTTTTCAGAAATCATGAAGAGCGAACTTATGGGCCCGTTGGGTTCAACCCATTACAAATCCTATTGTCATGATATTCACTCTTCGGGAACACATCTTCTCGATTTGATCAATGATATCCTCGACCTGTCCAAGATCGAAGCGGGGGCTTTTGAACTTCAG
This sequence comes from Rhodospirillales bacterium 47_12_T64, assembly GCA_002162915.1. Lineage (GTDB taxonomy): Bacteria > Pseudomonadota > Alphaproteobacteria > Kiloniellales > Kiloniellaceae > Kiloniella. Next base: position 4,450 of record MABB01000013.1, on the reverse strand, counting down.
GATGAATCGGTTGATTTGGCACAGACGGCACGTGCCGCGCATAAACTGGTTGTTGGCCAAAGCACATCGGAATTTGTCCCGGTCACCTTGGACATCCCGGCTGATTTACCCTACGTGAAAGCAGACTTACGGGCTGTGAAGCAGATACTGTTAAATCTCTTGTCTAACGCCGTAAAGTTCACACCTCAAGGTGGTGAGGTTGTTCTATCAGCTGTAGAAAATCAAGATGACAGTCTCTCCGTTCAAGTTAGGGATACCGGTATTGGTATTCCCCAGCACGAACTTGAACGCATCCTAGAGCCTTTTATTCGCGCTGATACACCCATGACCAGAGCCTTCGAAGGTACCGGGCTTGGCCTTCCCCTGGTGAAATCCCTTATGGAACAGCATGACGGGACTTTGAGCCTCGACAGTAAGATCAACAACGGAACAACGGCGACGATTACCTTCCCGGCGATCCGCGTCCTCAAAAGGGACCCGGCAGACACCACACCGTTTGATCAAACGGTCATCAGTAATACCAACGCCCCCTAATATAACCTCTAGAAGAAGTACCAGATTAGTAAAATTTACTTTATCCAAAACAAACGGTCCGCAACGCATGTTACGGACCGTTTGTTTTTTAATAAAACC
>MABB01000013.1:1870-3770 GCA_002162915.1 Rhodospirillales bacterium 47_12_T64 | reverse complement strand
CAGTCGACAAGGTATTCAGCAAAAGAAGGCCGCACGAACATCCGGAAAGTCGGTTGATCGTTGAGCATTTGTAAAAGCACAGGAGCTTTTCCAACCCGGGTTTGAACTGCCTGTCCAACAGAAAAGGACTGTGGATCCATATCCAGACGACAGCTTTTCTTCATGACGTTACGAGCTTGAGCACCTGTAAGATCCAAAGCAGTGCGGTTACCAGATACGTCGATTACAGCAACATGCAAGCCATCCAAAACCTCGCGAAGTTTCGCAACCAGATCGCCCTGAGCATCAACCGGGCCAACAATTTGCCATTCATCCGGGCTAAGCCAGAAAATAGTGATATCGCCTTTAGATATATAGGTGTTCGGTTCTGTGGGAACCTTTACACCCGTTACCTTCTTCACAGCAGCAACAAACTTCTTATCCTCAGCAGTCCCCCGGATATTGATCTGCGCCAAAAAGGGGATTTCAGACAAGCGAACACCATTGTCACCACTGACAGAACCATTGATCATGGCCTGCTCTTTATGTCCAATAATGCTGTTACGGAAGTTATCAACCATCACGACGTTCTCCCTTGGGATCATAGAAGACCGGGCTGACGATTTTAACTTTCGTCACCTTGCCGCGATCATGAGCATAAATCCACTGCCCCATACGATTGTGTCCACCTTTCACCAAAGCCATCGCAATGGAATGATCCAGGTTCGGGCTCCAGTATGAAGATGTCACATGGCCAACCATAGGCGCTGGTGTTGGGTTCACGCGTTCATAAGTAAGCTGAGCCCCTTCTGTCAGAACTTCCTTCGGATTTTCTGTCAGCAGACCAACTAATTGTTTGCGATCGGTTCTGGCTGTATCTGCGCGGATAAAGGAACGGCGACCGACAAAGTCCCCTTTCTTTTTCGCGACGATCCAATCCATGCCAAGATCTTGTGGCGTTTGTGTGCCATCCGTTTCCTGCCCAACAATCACAAAGCCTTTTTCAGCACGAAGAACGTGCATGGTTTCTGTGCCGTATGGCGTAATGTCATACTTCTCGCCCAGTTCCATACATTTCTTCCAGAGATGAAGACCGTGCCAGTTGCGCACGTTAATCTCGTATGAAAGATCACCTGTGAATGAAATCCGGAAGACACGCGCATCAACACCCGCAACTTCACCGTCTCTCCAGGCCATGAACGGGAAAGCCTCATTGGAGAAATCCATGTCAGGAGCAAGCTCTTCGAGCAAAGCACGCGCTTTTGGACCACCAATAGAAAGCGTCGACCATTCTTCAGTAACTGAAGTACAATAGACTTCGAGATCAGGCCATTCCGTCTGTAGATATTCCTCGAGCCAATCGAGAACACCCGCAGCGCCACCGGTTGTGGTGGTCATGTGGAAGTGATTTTCGCCAAGACGAGAAGTCACACCATCATCAAAGACCATACCATCTTCTTTGAGCATGAAACCATAACGGCACATTCCCACAGGAAGTTTGAGCCAAGCATTGGTATAGATCAGGTTGAGAAACTTTGCAGCGTCCTTGCCCTGAATATCAATTTTACCCAGTGTCGATGCATCCAGAATACCTACGCCCTCACGCAAAGCAGCCGTTTCGCGTGTTACAGCCGCATGCATGTCTTCCCCGGTTTTAGGATAGTACCAAGCACGTTGCCACTGGCCGACAGCTTCGAATTCTGCACCATTTTCAAGGTGCCAGCTATACATTGAAGTCCGACGAACCGGGTCCGCAAGATCACCGTTAATTCCACGACCAGCCAAGGCCCCAAAGTTAACCGGGGTGTATGGCGGACGGAAAGTCGTTGTCCCGACCTTTGGAATGGCTTTTTCCAACTGGGATGACAAAATAGCCAAACCGTTTACGTTGGATAACTTACCCTGATCGGTTGCCATACCT
>MABB01000013.1:0-1853 GCA_002162915.1 Rhodospirillales bacterium 47_12_T64 | reverse complement strand
CATATGCTCGACAGAGTGCATACCTTCACGCGCAGCCAGCATGATATCAGCCGCCGTTACATCGTGTTGGAAATCCACAAAGTGTTTGCGTTTACCCTGCCCAACCGGATGGTCTGTTGGAACAACCCAATAGGCTTTGATCGGTTTTTCTTCAACAACCAAAGCTTTTGGAGATGCCGGAACTTTTCCTTTGCCAAAGCCTGTATCTTTTGCTGCGGCAGCACCTGCCGATGCACCTTCGTCCAACGCAGACTGCAAGTCGAATGAACCTTTACAAGCGCCGACTGTACGTTCGTTCTGCGAAGAAACATTCGGAACAAAGCAAACTTTCTCTTCGTCAAAGCGGAGTTTACCGATTGACTGAGAGAAAAGATGAACCGCAGGGCTCCACCCTCCTGAACTGAGGATCGTGTCACAATCAATCTTGCGTTTTGTACCGGTTACTTTAGCGCCATCGGAAGAAACGGTTGCGATCTCAACGCCCTTGACCCGTTTGCGCCCCAATGTGGCAACAATCCCGGAACCAGTAATGACCTCGATACCTTTTTTACGAGCTGTATTTGGCAGGTCACCATCCACAACTTCGCGCAGGTCGACAACGGTTGGGATATCCATCCCAGCATCGACCAAGTCAATGGCAACCGCGTAAGCACTATCATTGTTTGTGAAAACAACACCCCGGCGACCTGGTAATGCACCATAACGGTTGGCATAGGTTTGCCCCGCACCAGCAAGCATGATGCCTGGGCGATCATTATCAGCAAAGACAAGTGGACGCTCGTGAGAACCCGTTGCCAAAACCACCTGTTTGGAGCGGAAATGCCAGATACGGTGACGAGCGAGCTCAGGCTTGGCACCAGGTCCAAAGTGATCTGTGCGTCGTTCATGGACCGTAATGTAGTTGTGATCGTAATAACCAAAGGCATTGGTACGCTTTAACAGGCGCACATTATCCATGGATTCCAGCTCAGCAACCGTTGCATCGATCCATTCCCGGGCAGGCTTACCATCGATGATTTCTTTTGTGTTCAAAAGAGTGCCACCGAACTCGGCCTGCTCATCACAAAGAACCACACGTGCTCCGGTACGCCCCGCTGCGAGCGCAGCACTGAGACCGGCTGGTCCGGAACCGACAACCATAACTTCACAGAACTCGTTCATGTGATCATAGGTATCAGGATCTTTTTCGCGAGGAAGCACACCAAGACCCGCCATGCGACGAATAGCAGGCTCCCAAACTGTCATCCACAAGGATGAGGGCTTCATGAAGGTTTTGTAATAGAAACCAGCAACGAATATACGCCCTGCAATAGCGTTAACCGCAGCGATATCAAAGTTAACGGATGGCCAGCAGTTTACAGATTTCGCACTGAGGCCTTCGTAGAGTTCAACCTGTGTCGCACGCAGATTTGGCTCACTACGTGGTCCGGTTTCCAACTGAATGATCGCATTTGGCTCTTCAGAACCAGCCGTTAGAATACCGCGCGGACGGTGGGTTTTAAAACTACGGGCAACAAGATGCACACCGTTGGCAACCAGTGCAGAGGCAAGAGTATCGCCCTGTACACCTTTGTAGCTCTTGCCATTAAAGGTAAAGTTAATCGCCTTGGAACGGTCAACCCGGCTTCCCTGTGTGGTACGGAATTGCTCGGTCATCACACGTCCTCTTTCTTATCAGCAGAGGTCTTTTTAGAAGATGTCTTCTTTGCCGGGGCTGGCTTGGAAGCAGAGGCTTCGGGCAGATCCGGTTTTTCACCTGTTTTGTAAACAGAGACGATTTCATTGGTTACGGTGTTACGCGCAACATTAAACCAGCGGCGGCATCCGTCGGAATGGACCCAACGTTCCCGGTG
>MABB01000085.1:7997-16251 GCA_002162915.1 Rhodospirillales bacterium 47_12_T64 | reverse complement strand
CATGGTAGTCCACCGCCATGAAATGCGGGATACTCTGATACGGATATTCAAACTACTCACCCAAAAAGGTCCAGCTGCAGAGATATTGCCTCTACCAGATAGTCCTGAAAAAGCAGAACCCCATACAGAAGAAACTCCGATTGACGCCTAAAGTTTCTTCTGAAGTATCTGTGGCATAGGTAAAAAGAAATGACGATGCGCCGTAGCGATATTGTGCTGGAGCGTCTAAGTCGCTTGCACCCGAAGATTATTGATCTTTCTCTCGGACGCGTAGAGCGACTTTTGACGCTTTTTGATCATCCGGAGAATAAGCTTCCTCCCGTGATCCATGTTGCAGGTACCAATGGCAAGGGCTCCTTCCTTGCCTACATTCGGGCGATCCTTGAAGCACATAACAAGAGCGTTCATCTCTACACTTCACCTCACCTGGTTAAATTCCATGAGCGCATTCGCCTTGCTGGAGAGCTCATCAGTGAAGGTGAACTGGTATCGCTTTTAGAAGAGTGTGAAAAAGTTAATGGTCCGGAATCCATAACTTTCTTCGAAGTTACCACAGTCGCAGCTCTTATTGCCTATAGCCGCACACCTGCTGACGCTCTGCTGCTTGAAACCGGCCTTGGTGGCAGACTGGATGCCACCAATATGATTTCACAACCAGCTTTAACCGCAATCACCCCGATATCCGTCGATCACACCCAGTTCCTTGGCGACACAATTGAGGGAATAGCAGCTGAAAAAGCTGGAATACTCAAACCGGGGGTTCCTTGTGTCGTCGGCAAGCAAACAGATGAAGTCCTCACAGTTATAGAAGCACGCGCCAAAGAGATCGGGGCAGAACTCTATATAGAAGGCCGTGACTGGTCTATTACTGTTGAAGAGGACAACTTCCTCTTTACCGGGCGCAATGGCACATCATGCTATCCTCGGCCGAACCTTCTGGGGGTGCACCAAGTCGAGAACGCGGCGCTTGCAGTTGCGGCAGCAGATTTATTATCAGCTCACTTCGGTCTTACAGAAGACAAGATCAAGACAGGGTTAACAAAAGCCTCATGGCCGGGCCGGATGCAACCATTACACACAGGGTTACTCCCTGACTTGTTGCCTCCAGAGCCCTGGGAGCTTTGGCTTGATGGCGGGCATAACGAATCAGCAGGGCTCGCACTGGCAAAAATTCTCGAGACCTGGCAGGACAAACCCGTGCACATTGTCTATGGGATGCTCAACACAAAAGCGGCTACTGATTATCTCCGCCCTCTAGCACCCTTAGGTACAAGCCTTCGTGCTATAGAAATACCGTTCGAAGCTGCCTCTCTTAGCGCTGAAGCTGCTGCCAGCCACGCCAACGATGCGGGTTTTACCGCCAAGGCTTGCCAATCTGCAAAACAAGCTGTGGAAGAAATACTGTCACAGGAAAGTCCCGGGCGCATTATCATTTGCGGCTCCCTTTATTTGGCTGGCCACATTCTATCTGAGAGTAATTAAGTTACGTCGATATTAGGACTAAAATCTTTAAATGATGTTGCAAACAAAGTCACGGGTCGAACAAATTTCTAAATGTTCCCCGACATGTTGGTTTCTATAGATTTCAGGTCCTTTTTCGATTATCCTTGTTTCACTCAGAAAGAGGACGAGATCATGCCGATCATCCGTGTGGAGATGTTCCAAGGTCGTTCCCTCGAGCAAAAACGTGCTCTAGTCAAACAATTGACAGAGGAAACTGCCCGGATCACAGGTTGTAGTAGGGAAGCTGTCTATGTCGTCATTGACGATGTAAATAAAGAAAACTGGGGTGCTGGTGGCATTTTATGCACAGACAAAGTACACCACTAACTCTTAAAACAGCTCGTAATCGTGACCACTAAAAATATTAAATAAAACACACTGCACTGTGTGCCCTGTGGTAATCGTACTCTTCAAATTCATACCAACGGCGCCTGATATTACATACAGTTAAATACAAAAAAGCCCCGCTTAACAGCGAGGCTTTCTCATCAAAGCTTGGCGTCGATATTGCACTTAAGAAAGTGCAGTATTAATCCACTCTTTCAGTTGCCCTTTGGCAATTGCGCCTACTTTCGTTGCAACAACTTCACCACCCTTAAAGAGCAGCAAGGTTGGAATACCGCGCACGCCATACTGTTGTGGTGTCATTGAGTTTTCATCAATGTTCAGCTTAGCAATGGTAAGGGAACCATCCATTTCAGCAGCCAGCTCATCAAGAGCTGGTGCAATCATTTTACAAGGACCACACCATTCAGCCCAGAAATCCACGAGAACTGGGACATCAGCCTTAAGAACATCAGTTTCAAAGGATGAGTCGCTGATTGCGATCGTTGACATATTATACCTCTTGCCGTTTTGTTTATGTGCAATGCGCCAGAAAATACTTCCGGTTCTACATCACATCGTCAGGATGAATGTAGGGATTGTGGTCCCCCAACGTCAAGGTTCATGTTGAGAAAGAACGTCATCCGGCAAGTACATCAGACGGGCATCATCGGTCCAGAGCAAGTGAGCTTCTATCTCGTGATCGGGGTAAATCTGCCGCAAAACTGACCTATATGCAGCCATTTGCCGCAAATAAGCGCGGTGCACCTTTTCAACAGATTGTGGTGGAGGCCTGTTCGTTTTGTAATCAATTATTTTTACTTTTTTATCAGAAATGACCAATCTGTCGACTTGGCCAGAGATGACTTCAACATCACCATCTCTTTTGACAAGACCAACGACGGGCACCTCTGCCTGACTGTTTTTCCCGAACAAATCCCGATAATCCGGATGTTTGAGTACCGCCAATGTCTCCTCAAGCAGGCTCTCAATCTGATCCGGCTTTAACTCGTGCAGAGGGGATGCCAGAAAACGTCGTCCAACATCAGGCCATTTCTCTTCAGGTTGGTCCGGGAGGCTTTGAAGTAACCTGTGAATAAGACGGCCTCGACGATAACGAGAGCTGTCATCCCGGCCTAGGGGAGAGCGAACCGGCGGCTCATCGTCCTTTGCCCGTGACGGTGACAAAGGTTTCGGAGGTACGGGTTCATCATCCGGATCACAAGTCGCCCAGGTTGGAAGCATCTCAACTGGCTTAGCTTCAACCGCTTCTTCTTCCCTATCCTTGATCTCTGCCTCTTGAGGGTTTTCCTCTACCCACCCCGAAGCGCTCCAAGAGCCTGCAGGGTCCTCAGGAAAGGAAAACTCAACTTCTTTCGCCGTATCTGACAAGGCCGCTTTGGCCAGGGAATACCAGCTATCCTCAGACGGTTCTCTCTGTCCGGTCCAACCACAAATGACAAGTCGATCTTCTGCACGGGTCAAGGCAACATAGAGAAGGCGCCTGTACTCTTTGAGACCATCCTTGCGCAGCTGGTCTCGTGCAGAGGAGATAATCTCAGTATTCATCGCTGTTCGGGGTGACCACACAGGGAGGTTATTTTTATCCCTAAGCCATACAACACCCCTATCTGTCTGAGGAATCTGCGTCGTATCCGGAAGTAGTACAACAGGTGCCTGCAGCCCTTTCGATCCGTGGACTGTCATAATCCTGACGGCACCGCCACCCTGTTCAAGGTCACGCTTGATTTCCTGGTCTCCAGCTTCCAACCAATGAAGAAACCCTTCCAGAGAGGGGGTCTCTTCACGTTCATAGACCAGGGAAAGAGAAAGGAATTCTTCTATGGGATCACGCGCATCCGGCCCCAAACGAGCCAGGAGCTTTTTGCGCCCCTCGAGAGGACCGAGAATATGAGAAAGGAGTTCAAATGGTGGTGTGTAATCCGCACGCGCCAGCAAACCATTGAGATAGCCGGCCGCACGCGCAAATGCATCGTTACTGCGCGCCTTGTCACGAAGCACCGACCAGAGGCTGCCCTTGCGCTTGTAGGCAAGTTCAAACAGCTGATCTTCGTCGAGACCGATCAAGGGACCTTTGAGTATTGTCGCAAGCGTTAGATCATCATCGGGAAGAAGTAAAAAGCGCCCCAACGCAACCAGATCCATTACTGCCATCTGATCCGTAAGCATCATTCGGTCAACCCCGGAAACGGGCACACCGAGTGTTTTTAATTCTCTGACCAACTCCTCAACAAAGGCATTTCTGCGCCTGACCAAGACCAGAATATCCCCTGGCGCAATTCGCCGGCCCTTTGCTGCTAATTGGCAAACAGGATCTGAGGTTCCGTCTTCCGACAAAGTCCAATAGTGAATGCGTCTCGCCAGAACCGTGGCCAGCCGCGAACGGGATTCCATTTCAGCTTCTTGGGCAAGAGGAAGTGTCCAGGGCGTATCGTCAACCTGCCCCTCACTTGCCATAAGTGGCCAGAGCTCAACCCGTCCTGCTTGTCCGAGCCGAACAGGTTGATGGCGCATGGCACCTTCGTCAAAAGAAACTCCATCAGCCGCAACGGCAGAGGCAAATACCTGATCAACGACTGAAAGGACAGAGGGGGTCGAGCGAAAAGAAACATCAAGATTAACTTGCTGCCACGCCCTCTGAGCAATGGAGACACGCTCTTCGAAATGACGTCGCATTTCCTCAAACTTTGCAGGGTCGGCCCGCTGGAAGGAGTAGATCGATTGTTTGACATCACCAACAGCAAAAATTGTGCGCACCTCATCACGCGCACCTTCACCATCAAAGAACTCATTACAAAGCGAGGCAACCACCTCCCACTGTTCTGGGTTCGTATCTTGCGCCTCATCAATAAGAACATGATCCAGACCACCATCCAGCTTAAAGAGCACCCACGCGACAGCTTTATCACCACGCAAGAGATCCCGTGCTTTAAGAATGAGATCGTCATAATCGAGGAAAGCCCGAGCTTCTTTATATCTTTCATAACGGGTGAGTATCGACACCCCCAGTGACAGGAGAGCCGATGTTGCCTTTGCAACTTCAATGGCGTTGAGCTTCTCATTAAGGCGAATAAGGCGTTCTGCTTCACCAATAAGAATATCCGGCAGTTCCGGAAGAACCGCTAACGCGCCCTTTGTGGCCAACCGACTACGGATATCTCCAGATTGGGTAAAAAAGACACTCCTGTACGGACCGTAGTTTTCACCCCTGATGTCTGGTTCAGCCTCAATCCATCTTTTAAGTGTGCTTCCGCGTTCCTGATCGGACTTTGCTCCCTGTAACAAGGCATCCGCAGCATGTCCTAGATTGAGAATATCAACCACGTTATCCTGACAGGCTAACTCCAAAATTGTGGAGGTGTCAGCACCTTCAGGAGTATCCAGCACACGATGGATTTCAGATTTCAGACCAGAGAGACCTCCATACTCTTGCAAGAGTACTGCTATACGCCCTCTTTCCCTGATAATCTCTTGAACCAGCGGCCCAAAGGCCTGTTCTTGTGTATAGGCCGTTAAACACGCGAGCGCGTTGGAAACCTCAAGTTCGTTCAGACCACCGCGCCCCGCAAGAACATCCTCTCGAGAACGGTACAGTAATTCCACTGCAGAGCGGTCATCCAAAATTTGAAAGTTGGGTGCCACCCCCGCTTCCAGCGGGAACCGAGCTAGCAACGATTGGCAGAAAGCGTGAATGGTCTGGATTTTCATCCCACCCGGTGTATCAAGAACTTTAGCAAACAAACGCCGGGCTGTTTTTATTTCCTCTGCTTCGGGAGAGCGCCCAAGCAAATACAAAAGCTCTTCGCTTAAACTGTCATCCGGGATCGTCGACCAACGGGCGAGCTTACCCGACAAACGATTTGCCATCTCTGCCGCCGCAGCCTTGGTAAAAGTCAAAGCCAGAATTTTTCCAGGCTCAGATCCACTGAGTAAAAGATTCAATATTCGATCAGTAAGAACCTTAGTCTTCCCGGCCCCGGCTGAAGCCCCCACCCAAACCGATGTTTTGGGGTCTGCGGCCTGACGTTGCTCTTTGGTGGCCTTGCTTAGGATCTGCTCAATAGTGATGCTCATGCCTCGCCCTCACCACTACTGGCCCATTCCTTGACCCGCGCAAGATGTTCAAAATCATTATAAACCAGGGCCTGTTTAGGACGTGGCCGTGCGGTATAGGGTGTTTCTTGATAATCGAACTCTGCAATCAAATCCAAGAGCCCTTCGAGAGCCACTTTGGCCACTTCACTCACGCCGTCTTTCGCACCGCGTTGCCCCAGAGCATTCTTTTTCTCACCCGCCGGAGCACCCCCGGTGAGGCGCCAATAAAGCAGGTCTTTCACTTCATCGGGCAAAATATCAAACCCACCTTCAGCAGCAATCGCCGCTTCAAGAGGCAACTGCGGAGATACTCCCTGCAAAACACTTTTCGCACTGGGAACAGAACCCGTTTTATAGTCGAGTATTGCCAGTCCCCCACTCGCCAATTCATCAATTCGGTCGGCTTTTGCCGTAAGTGTAAAATCTCCTGCGGGACCTTTGAGTATGATTTTCCCCGTTACTTCTACGTGGGATTTGGAGACAAGCTTTCGACGTTCTCTCTCTTCTTCTACGAACCACTTCGCAATGCGCTGGAACCGTGGCCACCAAAAAGCCCAAATTCCCGGTCGATCCCGTACCGATGCAAATATCTCTTCCCCAATGGCAATCAACTGCTCTTCACCATCTTCAGGAAGAGCATCGGGGTAGCGCTTCAAGAAAGCTTCGAGCGCTTCATGAATAAAACTTCCCTTGTCCGCGCCAGAAGGATCCGCATCCAGAGGATCTAACTTTCTCAGAGATAAAATCTTTTGTGCGTAAAGTGCATAAGGATCACGCATCCAGGTTTCTATTCGGGTGACAGAAAGGTTGCGAGGACGCGCAGATACAGGCGGGGTAGGCGCAGGAGGCTTGACTGGAATACGCTCGGATGGAAGATCTTTTTCATCAACCCACGACAGCCATTTCCCTGCCTCATTTTGAAGCAGCCCTTTCAAACCTCGCCCTTCAAGCAAAGCCTCAATTCGAAGCAACCACCGGGAAGGAACGGTTGGTGCTCCTTCCACTTTTTCAGATCGGGTGAGATACACAGTAGGCGCACAGAAAGCCTGAACGAAATCTTGGGCTGACAACCCAACCTGCTGTTCTGGCTGAGGAAGACCGAAATCTTTGCGCATTGGACGGCTCATCCAGGGACCTGGCTTGGCTTCTGCTGGCCAACTCCCCTCGTTAAGCCCACCAAGAATAACAACGTCTGTATGCTGGAGTCGTGCCTCGATAGCTCCAAGAATACTCAGCCTTGGGTGCGCGCCAAAGGGAGCGCGAACAGCTCTCCCAACCATCAAGGCTGCGATCAGTTCAGGATACCGACGTGCAGAAACAGCTGGAGCATCTCCCGCTGCTTCACGGAGATCTGCAATAAACTCGGCAGTTGCGGTTCCATCATCCCCAGCCCACAGCCTTTCCGAACCCTCTTGTACATCCGTAGCCGCGAGCGTTTCCGCAAAAGAGACATGCGCGTCCAAAAGCCTACTGAAAGATTTTGCATCCTGCTCTATCGCCGTTGAAAATTCCTGTGCGCTCTCAAAGAGTTTTTCAACGAACAGGTAAAGTTCCTCGTCTTCTTCCGGGTCAAGTGCTGCAAGCAGCCCGCCAAAACCTGGTGCAGGTCTCACCCCTCGAAGAACCGACATTTCCAGTTGACGCAGGATACGATTAAAAACACCTGGGGCCATCCCGCCGGTACATAGAGGATGTTTTAACGCAGATAACAGAGAGATCGGGGACAGCTCTGACACCATCATCTCTGCAGTAAGTCTTATAAAAACAGCCGGGACTGCTTCAGGAAGAGGTGATCCCGCAGAATCATCAATCTTAACACTCCAACGCTCCATTTCAGCGGTAACGCGTCGTGCCAGATCCCGATCAGGGGTGATCAACGCAGCGGTCTTGGCCGGGTCTTCCAAAACGGACCGTAGTATCAAGGCAATCGACAATGCCTCTTCGCCCGGTCCCGGACAATCAATACGCGTTACGCCACTTAGCGCTTTCTTGAAAACTTCAGCACTGGTTCTTTCAATATAACCTTGCCACTCCGTAGTTGATTGAGCCGGGCGCATCGCCGTTTGGATCAACTCAACCCGTTCATCCGGAGCACGGTCAGTTTGATCGCACGGCCAAATTTTAATGTCGTCCCGGGCAATATCTAATCGCGATAACAGGACAGCAAGCCCATGCTGAGGGTGAGAGCTATCTCTTAAAAAATCATTCCAGGTACCGTCTACCGCAAGGAAATCAACACCCGGTAATATTACCTGCCCCGAAGGAAGGCTCGATATGACCCCAATGAGATCTGCAGCCGCAGGAATGGACC
>MABB01000085.1:2922-7985 GCA_002162915.1 Rhodospirillales bacterium 47_12_T64 | reverse complement strand
CCACGATGACAGGATAATCAGGCGGGCAGTTACGCCAGAACTCGGCTTGTCCTTCCAAAAGACGGCGCCGACGCTCAGCCGGACCAATTCCACCAGTGGCTTCTTCTACTGTCGGCCAGATTTTTGTAAGTATTTCCAGAAATTCCAGAGTGATTTGCCAGTGTGTAGCATAGTCCTCTGGCACCAATGTGCCCAAATCAGAAAAGTTAAGACCCTCAGTTTGAACCTGATCCAAAAAGCGCCCCAGCTCTCCAGCCAACCGTACCGCTTGATCTTCGGGAATGACTTCGCTTCCCTGTAGCTTTGCTTGAGCGGTCGACCATTTCAAAACCAACTGGCTGAGAAGTAGCTGTCGCCTCAAAGAAGAGAGTATTGGAGGTAAATCTAGCTCTAGTCCCTGACCTACGGCCACATCGGATGTAGAGATTAAAAGTTCGTCAGGATCAAGATCACCAAGAGGCAACAATCGAGGGAGCATCAGTGCCTTGCCCTCTGATGCGCGCAAGAATGCGTGCTGCAGAGAACGGCAGGCACGACGGGTTGGCAAAAGCACCATAACCCGTGAAAGTTCAAGAGGATCTCCCCCCCAACGTTCGAGTATTCCCCGGGCTAGCGCATCTGCAAAAGAGGCATTCGAAGGTATGGTAAAAACTTGTCGTGCCATTAAATCATTCCAAAGTTAACGATTTAGGAGCGGGCGCATCTTGTTTCGTAAGATCCCTTCCACTTCTATCAAACCCTCAGGTGTTCCGACATGAAACCACTCACCATCATGTTTCAACCCGCAAAGACGGTTATCAGCCAACGCCTTGTCAAAAATCTCATTCAGGGAAAAGGCTCCCTCTGGAGCGTCTTTGAAAAGTTTTGGATGCAGAATCTGAATCCCTGCGTAAACGAAAGGAGCAGGGTCACTTTCATTTTTACGTGCAAGATACCCTTCCGGGTTCATTGTGAAATCACCATTCCCCTCGTAACCAATCGCACTAGAGGTCGGATGGAGTAAAAGTAGAGCATCCATTTTGCTCTCATCCCAATGTTCCACGAGGCGATCCAATGCTGGTTCAGCACCATCCAGCCAGCAAACATCTCCGTTTATCACAACAAAGGGATTATCGCCCAGTTTGGGTAAAGCAAGAGTTACACCTCCCCCGGTTTCAAGAATGCTATCCTCTTCTGAGAAAACAAGAGAGGCATCATTTTTGTTCTCGAGAAAATCGCGTATCTGCTCTTTCAGATAAAACCCATTAACCACAATGCGATCAAACCCCGATGCTTTCAGTTGATCAATGATTGTTCCCAACATTGGCTGACCTAAAACGGGCACCAATGGTTTGGGTATCGTATCCGTAATTGGCCGCATGCGTTTACCGAAACCTGCAGCCAGAATCATTGCTGTAGTAATTTTCATAAATTTCTCTGTAGGGTTTTCCATTCAGGAAGCATCGGTCGGATTTAAAAGCGCGAATAGCCTTTCCCGCCATTTTTCATTGCCGACAAAAGATAAGACGCGTTCGGTGTCACTGCCGCCGTATTTCAAGTTGATCATCAATCGGCTTAAGGGCATGAGAAATCCCAGTTTCTCTGGCCATTCTATGAGAGAAATACCCTCAACAAAAGCCTCTTCAATACCGAGTTCATAAGCCTCTTCAGGGTCCTCTAGCCTGTACAAATCAAAATGCCAAACCTGTAAGGCGGCACGATCATAAATCTGTACAAGGGTAAAGGTTGGGCTCGGAACCTCTTCTTTTTCAGGTTGATCACCACGAGAAGGAAGGGCGTTGATCAAAGCCCGTGAGAAAGCGGTCTTTCCTGCGCCAAGATCACCCTCTAAAGCGAGGATGTCACCTCCGCGCAAAAAGGGAGCAAGAAGCTTTGCGAAATCGCGTGTGGCCTCTTCATCAGCGATTTTCACTTCACCGATTAATCCTTCACCTGTCACAAACATTCCTTACATTCATCGGGTGTACTGTATTTAATCTATGTATCGGAGACATTATCTTTTTGCGTTTTCTCTTCGGCAAGCTGGTTGATAACTTCAGTCACAACACTCCGGATATCGTTCGTCTTTTCAGCTGTTTTTTCAAGCTCAACAACGCCTTCTTGATCCTCTGGTTCCTGATCCTCTGGCTCCTGATCCAACAGAGGTATGTGACAAGTAATATTGGTTCCTTCACCGACTTCAGAATCGATCTCAACCCATCCCCCATGTAGTTCGACAAGGCTTTTTACCAGCGACAACCCTAAACCAGCGCCAGCCTGTTTGGCATGTCCCTGACCCCGTTCAAACTTAAGGAATACTCTCTCTTGATCTTCTTTACTAATGCCGACGCCATTATCTGATATCGAAATTCGAAGCTCGTCATCTTTACTTGCCTTGACCGTAACAGTCCCCCCTTCAGGAGAAAACTTCATGGCATTAAGCAACAGGTTATAAAGCGCCTGAGTTAAACGCCGTTCATCCACAATAACGGATCCAATATCATCATTACAGATGATATCCACCTCAATATTTCGATGCCTGGCTCTCTCATGCCCAATGGTGTAAAGGTGTTGTAACATGTGATCCACCTTGATCTCGCTCAGATCAAGGTGGAGATAACCTGCTTCAATTGTTGCCAAATCAAGAATATCATTAATCAAGGTCATCAACCGATGAGAGGATTCAACAATCGCTTGGCTGTATTCTTTCTGCCGGTCATTCAACTCGCCAAAGAACTCGTTCTCCAGGATCTCTGCGAAACCGACAATGGCGTTTAGCGGTGTTCTAAGTTCATAAGATACATTAGCAATAAATGCCGTTTTGAGACTGTCGGCCGTTTCCAGCGCTTCGTTTTTTTCGAGAAGGGCGCGCTCAACAGTAAAGGAGTCCGTGACATCCAAAAATGTCAAAAGTGAAGCCCCATCAGGGAGCATCACCTGTGCCCAATCGAGGACAACACCATCGGCTCTTACTAAGCGTCCGGCACGCCCTTCTGGCTCACAAACTCGTGCAACCATAACCTCAAGCCGTTGCTCCCACTCTTCGTCGTTGACATCAAAGAGATCTCTGCTCCGCGAGACAACATCCCGGACATGCGGTTCAGTATGGAGGAACTCTTCTGGCAATTTCCAGATTTCAGCAAAGTTTGGATTAAATAACTTCAAACGTCCATCAGCGCCATACACCACGACGGCTTCATACAGCTTGTTAAGTGTTTCCCGCTGAACAGCTGTCAGGGTGTTATAGGATCGCTCAAGCGCGAGGTTATCGGTTACATCCTCTATGGTTTCCAACACTCCACCAAAGGGGTGCGCTGTTGCTACCGAGCGCAGGGTTGTGCCATCGGTCAGGTGCATAAGCTCCTCAACCGGTTCGATCATGGTGCGGTATTCTCTGAGGCGCTGCTTTTTAAACTCCGGGAAGTTTGCATATTCGGGTAAACGTCTGTTTTCCCGCATTGTGTCCAGAATTTCGCTTAAGTTTGGCTCCGACCGTAGAAAGTCTTCATCCAATTTAAACAGACTGGCATAAGCAGAGTTAAAAAATGTCAGGCGTTCATCTGGCCCGAATATAGAGATCGCAATTCCAAGATTTTCCAAGACCTGAGCATGTGCACCAATATGACGGTTTAACTCACCTTCGGCTTCTTCAAGACCCGTTTGATCAACAGCAAAACCTAAAAGGGTTTTGTCGTCTAGCGCTTTCTCGCAGAACTCCAGAAGCCGCCTTTCACCTGCAATAATTGCATGATGTTTTTCACGAACGACGTTATCGGCCTCAAGAGCTTTTTTAGCAAGGTTGTGCGCTTGGGCAACTTTGGAGCGATCCATTAGCTCCGTACTGTTTTCAATGACTTGTGTCTGATCGGATTCAACTGCACTGGCATAGGACTTATTACAATAGGTAAGGGATAACTGCTCATCCCGCATCCATACAGGTACAGGCAGGTTATCGAGTAACCACGTTATATGTCGCGATCCTTCCAGCGCATTTTGAGCTTGCTTCTTCAGGTCGCTGACATCGTGAAACCACACGACATCTGCGACAGGAGGCAACCCTGCTGACAACTCAATCCGTTCACCGTTAATTCGATAAGTTCGCCCCTTCCCTGTCAGGGTTACAGCAAAGGATTTGCCCAACTCTCTGAGGGACTGAACAGACTCGATTAATGTATTCGGTTTTGTACCACCGCGTTGAAAAATAATAGAAACCGCATTGAAGTCTATCTCGCCTTTGTCGAGGCCAAATTCCCGGACTAACCCGGCGCTGGCTCTAGCTTTTTGATCTTTGTGAGAAAAGGTAATACAGCCAAGCGGTGCGGCCAATACTGCAGCCCGATCCAGCGATGATTTTGCTTGTAAATCATGGAGTTTCTGTTGGACCATGCGCCAACGCAAACGATAGGCAAAGACAAGTATCCCTGAACCCACAAGGATAATCAGAGCAAAAAACAGACCCGGCAGATAAGCCGAAATTGACGACACTGCGTTCCCCTCAAGAAGTACAGAAAGAACTACCCAGAATGAGATATTCTGAATGCTGTCAGAAAATCTTGTTCGAGTGTAGTGATTTTATACTGTCGGAACAAGACGTTGAAACGTCTTACGGAGCGCAGATATCATCTGCACCCCGCAATTATCAGTTACTCAAGGGTAATATCTCAAATAATACCCTCGATAGTCTCTCGGCCAATCCCTCGGATAAACCCTTAGTAGCGATAGTGATTCTGTTTGAAAGGTCCATCAACAGGCACATCAATATATTCTGCCTGTTCCTGGCTTAACTTCGTCAACTTAACGCCAAGTTTCTCAAGGTGGAGCATCGCAACTTTTTCATCCAGTGACTTAGGAAGAACGTAAACTTCGTTCTTATAATTGGCTGAATTTTCCCAAAGCTCGATCTGGGCCAACACTTGGTTGGTGAAAGATGCAGACATCACAAAACTTGGGTGGCCTGTCGCACAACCAAGATTAACCAAGCGGCCTTCGGCCAAAATGATCAAGCGCTTGCCATCAGGGAATTCAACTTCATCAACCTGGTCTTTAACATTGTGCCAAGGGAAGTTACGCAAAGCTGCGATTTG
>MABB01000085.1:591-2901 GCA_002162915.1 Rhodospirillales bacterium 47_12_T64 | reverse complement strand
AATATTACAGACAATCGCACGATCTTTCATGACCCGCATATGGTCGATGGTAATGATGTCTTTGTTCCCGGTTGTCGTTACAAAGATATCGCCCACTGGAGCCGCATCTTCCATGGTGGTTACTTCATAACCTTCCATGGCAGCCTGCAGAGCACAGATTGGATCTATTTCAGTAACAAGAACACGTGCACCCTGAGAACGAAGAGAGGCAGCAGAGCCTTTACCAACGTCACCAAAACCTCCAATAACAGCAACTTTACCTGCAACCATGACATCGGTTGCGCGTTTGATACCGTCCACCAATGATTCGCGACAGCCGTACAAATTATCGAATTTGGACTTGGTTACAGAATCGTTCACGTTGATTGCAGGAACTTTGAGGGTTCCTTTTTTCGCCATTTCATAAAGGCGGTGAACACCAGTTGTTGTTTCTTCTGAAAGACCACGAATATCTTCGAGAAGTTCAGGGTGGTTTTCGTGGATAAGAACAGTCAGATCACCACCATCATCAAGAATGAGGTTTGGCTTCCAACCATCAGGACCTTCAACAGTCTGCTCAATGCACCAGATAAACTCTTCTTCAGTTTCACCCTTCCAGGCAAACACTGGAACACCTGTCGCAGCAATTGCAGCAGCAGCCTGATCCTGAGTGGAGAAGATATTGCATGAAGACCAACGGATTGTTGCACCCAATGCCGTCAACGTTTCAATCAAAACAGCCGTCTGAATTGTCATGTGGAGACAACCGACAATGCGTGCACCAGCAAGTGGCTTGCTTTCACCGAACTCTTCACGCAAAGCCATAAGGCCTGGCATTTCAGTTTCGGCAATAGTGATTTCCTTGCGTCCCCAATCTGCCAGGGACATATCCGCAACTTTGTAATCTGTAAATTCGGTCATTTGCGTGGCTCTCTAAATAAATGGCTCGCACATAAAGAAATCTTTATGTGATTATTTGGCCCGAAAATAACAGCCTTCTCGTCAGATAGCAACTATTTTTAGATTGAACAAAAATACTCAACACGAGAAAACAGTACTTCCCTATTGCCTCGCTTCTCACGGTCCAATCCACTAAGCGCGAGCGATCGAAACAAAAGCTTCCACCGCCCGTCTTTTCAGCTGGCTTTTAAGATAGACAACCATATCCCGATTACTATTGCGTAATTCTTTGATAAAAACCGCCCGGGTGCGATCATCACCAAGGGTTTCATGCTCAAAAAGAAATCCCGTACCCAAGCCAACCGCGACAGCTTCACGGACGGCCTCACGACTACCAAGCTCAAGAACATTGCCGTACCGAAGGCCGAGATGTTTCATCTCCTTGTCCAGAACACGACGTGTGTTAGAGCCGCGTTCTCTTAAAATCAGTTGTTCGTCTTCAAGCTCCAGAAGGCTAATTTCAGATCGTCCTGAAAGAGAGTGATCCTTGTGAAACAAAGCGATCATTGACTGTATAGACAGCTCATCAATAACAAGTCGATCATCACCACGGCAATTCGCCGTAATGCCAACATCTGCGCGTTGGGCAAGAATGTCCTCACGTACAGATTCTGCATTTCCAAGGCTGACAGACAGCTTGATACCAGGATACTTAGCTCGAAAAGACGAAATAATGCTCAGCGCAACATGGGGTCCGTCAGCGGAAATTTTAAGATGCCCGACATCAAGCGCAGAAGAAGCTGACAGATGATCCCGAATTTCTTCCTCTTCGATGAAAAACCGACGGGTCTTATCATATAGATCTTGTCCATCTGCCGTCAGGGTTGCCTTGCCTCCACTGCGTTTAAACAATGTCAGCCCGTAAGCCTCTTCCAGACTGCGAACCTGTATCGTAACAGCTGGTGGCGTCAGATTAAGCAACAGGGCGGCCCTCGAAAAACTGCCCTCTCTTGCAACAGCGTCAAAAGCACGAAGCTGACTGTGTCTCATGATAATTCCATATTCAGGAAGCCATCCGTGATTTAATTTTATTTAATTTAATCCCTAATGAATTTAATTTGTTTTCTTATCCGGTTTTTTGCAAGCTACTTTTGAACTCTCTTACATGCAGGAATTTCCAGATGTGCTCTTCAAAAACGGCAGAAAAAACGGCGGAGAAAAAAAGCTTCGACTATATGAACCCTTCCGTACCGGATGATCTTCCTCTATTCGAAATGCCATTGGTAAAGGCCACACCAGAGAGTCTGGAGGGTTTTGGTACAATCGTCACAGATTATATGAACCACCCTGTTGAAATCACCCAATGGCCCGCACAGGGATGGCGCCCCATAGACAAAGGCACTGGAGATGAAGGCGGACACCTTGAGGGGA
>MABB01000085.1:0-454 GCA_002162915.1 Rhodospirillales bacterium 47_12_T64 | reverse complement strand
GAACTATCACCCTGACGGGGCTCAGTTATTCTATCCCCTTGACAACAAACCATTTATTGCCGCTCTGGCAAAAACTGGCGATGATATGAAACCAGAGGATTGGGTTGCCTTTTACTGCGACGGCAGTTTTGGAATATGTATTCATCCAGGGATTTGGCACGAAGCCATTACGCCTCTTTCAGAAAAGTCACGTTTCTATGACAAACAAGGGGCCGTTCATGCCCGTGTTAGCTGTGACTTCACCAAGGAATTTGGTGTGTTTGTAAAAATTCCTCTCGTCCCGGATCTTTCCTGAGGTTTCCTAAGTCAGGGCGTTATGCCAGTGAGGACGTTATACCAGTGACTAATTGGCATAACGTTCATTATAATCCTCAAGCATCGTCGCAATTCTACTGGGATCGTTCTGTGTCATGATGGCTTCGGCACGCCTTGTCACCTCTTCCATATTCAATTT
>MABB01000121.1 GCA_002162915.1 Rhodospirillales bacterium 47_12_T64 | reverse complement strand
GGCAATCAACGTGCGCATAGTGACGTGCTTCTGTTTCATACTCAACGTGAGCTGTAGAAATCGTGATACCACGAGCACGTTCTTCTGGGGCTTTATCAATATCAGCGAAATCTGTCGCTGTACCGCCACTTGCTTCCGCAAGAACTTTAGTGATAGCAGCAGTAAGTGTTGTCTTACCGTGGTCAACGTGACCAATAGTACCTACGTTACAATGCGGTTTCGTCCGCTCAAACTTTTCCTTAGCCATCGGCTATAACTCCTATTTTAGTCTCTTTAAGAGGCCGTTAAGCCAGTTTGGCAACCACTTCGTCAGATACCGCTTTCGGAACCTGTTCGTAGTGATCGAAGACCATTGAATATTGTGCACGACCCTGGCTCATAGAGCGCAGGTTATTAACGTAACCAAACATATTTGCCAAAGGCACCATTGCATTGATCACCTGAGCATTACCGCGTGCATCCATGCCCTGAACTTGACCACGACGGCTGTTCAGATCACCAATGATATCACCCATATACTCATCAGGTGTTACAACTTCTACCTTCATGACGGGCTCAAGAAGAACGGAACCGCCCTTCGGGATACCTTCACGGAAAGCTGCTTTAGCAGCAATTTCAAAAGCAAGTACTGAAGAATCGACATCATGGCTGGCACCGTCAAGCAGTGTAGCCTTGTAGTCGATCATCGGGAATCCTGCGATCACACCAGCATCATTGGACTGTTTAAAGCCCTTTTCAACACCAGGGATGTATTCACGAGGAACAGAACCACCAACAATCTTACTTTCAAATTCAAACCCAGTACCAGCTGGTAGCGGTTCAAATCTGATTTTAATACGCGCAAATTGACCAGAACCACCAGACTGTTTCTTATGCGTATAATCAATTTCACATTCGCGTGTAATCGTTTCACGATAAGCAACCTGAGGCGCACCAACGTTTGCTTCAACCTTAAATTCGCGCCGCATACGGTCGACGAGAATATCAAGGTGAAGTTCGCCCATGCCCTTAATGACCGTTTGACCACTTTCGTTATCAGAAGATACACGGAAAGACGGATCTTCCTGGGCCAAACGGTTAAGAGCAAGACCCATTTTCTCTTGGTCAGCTTTGGTCTTAGGCTCAACAGCAACTTCGATCACTGGCTCTGGGAATTCCATACGCTCAAGAATAATAGGCTTGAGGTTATCACAGAGAGTGTCACCAGTTGTTGTATCTTTAAGACCAGCGATAGCAACAATGTCGCCCGCACGTGCTTCTTTAACATCTTCACGGCTGTTCGCATGCATTTGCAACATACGACCGATACGCTCACGCTTACCTTTAACAGAGTTCGTGATCTGAGTACCAGTTTGAAGAATCCCGGAGTAAACGCGCACGAATGTCAAAGAACCAACGAATGGGTCGGTCATGATTTTGAAGGCGAGTGCAGATGCAGGGACATCATCTGATGTCAGACGCATATCCTCTGCGTCTGTATCAGGGTGAACACCCTTAACGCTTTCAATATCGAGAGGTGACGGCATGAAATCGATAACAGCATCAAGCAAAGGCTGAACGCCTTTGTTTTTGAAAGCCGTACCATTGAGAACAGGAACGAAAGCGAGGTTCATCGCACCCTTACGGATACAACGTTTCAGCGTCTCCATATCAGGCTCTGTGCCTTCAAGGTACGCTTCCATAACCTCTTCGTCTTGCTCAACGGCAAGTTCGATCATTTTCTCACGATATTCAGCAGCTTTATCCTGAAGATCCGCAGGAATTTCTTCCTCGTCATAATTTGCTCCCATGCTCTCGTCATTCCAGACAATCGCTTTCATTTTGAGCAAATCAACAACGCCCTTGTATTCTGCTTCAGCACCGATAGGTAGCTGCAGAACCATAGGAACTGCGGCAAGCCGCGTAACCATCATATCGACACAGCGATAAAAATCTGCGCCAGTACGGTCCATCTTGTTGACGAAACACATACGTGGAACAGCGTATTTATCAGCCTGACGCCAAACAGTCTCTGATTGAGGCTCAACACCTGCAACAGAATCAAATACAGCTACCGCACCATCGAGAACACGCAGGGAACGTTCAACTTCAATCGTGAAGTCAACGTGACCTGGCGTATCAATGATGTTGATACGGTGATCATTCCAGAAACAAGTTGTCGCAGCGGAAGTAATCGTAATTCCGCGCTCTTGCTCTTGCTCCATCCAGTCCATAGTTGCATTACCATCGTGAACCTCACCAATTTTGTGAGAAACACCCGTGTAATACAAGATACGTTCTGTAGTCGTAGTTTTACCAGCATCAATGTGTGCCATGATACCGATGTTACGATACCGCTCAAGCGGGGTCGTCCGAGACATAACGATGACCTCTTTAAATTACCAACGGTAGTGTGAGAAGGCTTTATTAGCCTCTGCCATTTTGTGCGTGTCTTCACGCTTTTTAACAGCAGCACCGCGGTTGTTTGCAGCATCCATCAGCTCATTAGCTAGGCGGTCAATCATTGTATTCTCGGAACGCTTGCGAGCAGCACCGATCAACCAACGAATAGCAAGTGCTTGCGCACGGACAGAGCGAACTTCAACAGGAACCTGATAAGTTGCACCACCAACACGGCGGGAGCGAACTTCCAGATCCGGACGAACATTACCTAGCGCTTCATGAAAAACAGAGATTGTATCTTCTGTCTTATTACGTTCCGCGACGCGATCCAACGCACCGTAAACGATATTTTCAGCAACGGCTTTTTTACCGTCAAGCATCAGGCAGTTCATAAATTTACTTAGCGTGACATCACCAAACTTTGGGTCTGGCAGGATATCGCGCTTCTCAGCTCTATGGCGACGAGACATTGTAGATCCTTTGCCTTACTTCGGACGCTTCGCGCCGTATTTTGAACGACGTTGGCGACGATCTTTGACACCCTGGGTATCCAGAGTACCACGAATTACGTGATAACGAACGCCAGGCAAATCTTTCACACGACCGCCGCGAATCATCACGACAGAGTGTTCTTGAAGGTTGTGACCTTCACCTGGAATATAGCTAGTAACTTCGAACCCGTTAGTAAGGCGCACACGTGCGACTTTACGAAGAGCGGAGTTAGGTTTTTTCGGCGTCGTGGTATAAACACGAGTACACACACCACGTTTTTGCGGGCATGCTTCTAGAGCCGGTACTTTGGTCCGCTGAAACGGCGTTTTACGCGGTTTACGGATCAATTGGTTAATTGTAGGCATCAGGCAATCCTTAAAGCCAGTATTACAGTCCTAATTGTCACGCGATCGGATAAATTCGTCCCGTGGACATCTCATCCTGTGTAACAGCTAGAAAACTAAGGTTTCGAGTCCTTAGCTCATACCTCACGGCAGGAGCAGAATTCCCGAAAGTGGGCGCATACTATTGTTACGCTCATCAACCGTCAAGCCTTCCTGAAAAATTTTGACGGTTCTTAGAAAATCCAGCATCAGAAACACAGGTTACCGCGCTTCTGAGCTGGATTTTATATTCTATCCCTTAAGAGTAAAAATTTTACTCTGCCGGGGCCTGTTCACCAGGGAGGCTAGAGTCGATAGCCTCACTCGCTGCGGCTTCTCGAGACGCTGCAATAATTTGGTCCTGTTCTTCGGCAAGCTTCTTAACTCGCTTCATCACAGCACCAGTACCTGCAGGTATCAAACGGCCAACAATAACGTTCTCTTTCAGACCGACCAGCATATCCATTTTACCATGGGTCGCAGCTTCGGTTAGAACGCGAGTAGTTTCCTGGAACGAAGCAGCAGAAATGAAGGATCTTGTCTGCAAGCTGGCTTTCGTAATCCCTTGCAGGATCGGACGACCAGTGGCAACACGTCCACCTTCTTTAATTGTTTTTTCGTTCTCTTCACCAAACTCCTCGCGATCAGCAGTTTCACCAACCAGGAAGGTTGTGTCACCACCGTCGAGAATTTCAATTTTCTGCAACATTTGACGGATGATCACTTCGATATGCTTATCGTTGATCTTCACGCCTTGCAGACGGTAAACACTCTGAACTTCATTAATCAGGTAATCAGCAAGCGCTTCAACACCCAATACATCCAAAATATCATGTAGAACCAAGCTGCCATCCATCAGAAGATCACCAACTTCTACGGTATCTCCTTCTTGAACAGCAAGATGCTTGCCTTTAGGCAGCATGTATTCGCGTGGCTCAATCGTTTCATCTTCGGGTCGGACAATAATACGGCGCTTTGCTTTATAGTCCTTACCGTATTCAACACGTCCGGCGATGTCAGCCATAACAGCATAATCTTTTGGCTTACGTGCTTCGAAGAGTTCAGCCACACGCGGTAGACCACCTGTAATATCCCGCGTTTTAGAACCTTCACGCGGAATACGTGCCAAGACGTCACCCGCCTTAACAGGCGTACCCGGCTCAACAGAAAGAATAGAACCAACCGACAGGAAGTAACGGGCTTCCATATCATTATCGAGAAGGATCACTTCGCCGTCTTCATTACGGAGCGTAATACGCGGTTTAAGGTCTGAGCCTTTAGAAGCTTGCTTCCACTCAACAACTTCACGGTTGGAAATACCCGTTGTTTCATCAGTGACTTCTCGCATAGAAACGCCATCAACAAGATCAACGAAGTTAGCCATCCCTTCTTTTTCAGAAATGATTGGAATCGTATAAGGATCCCATTCCGCTAACTTCTGGCCTCTCTCACAAACCCCACCCTCATCAACCAGCAACTTTGTACCGTATTGAAGACGGTGACGCGCACGTTCCCGGTTGTTCTCATCACGAATAATAAGCTCCTGACTACGTCCCATAATGATAGGAAGGCCATCGGAATTCATGACGATGTTACGGTTTTTGATATGAACCGTACCAGCCAGCGATGCTTCAATCGATGACTGCTCTGAACCACCCTGCGCAGCACCACCAATGTGGAATGTACGCATTGTTAGCTGTGTACCAGGTTCACCAATTGATTGTGCGGCAATAACACCAACCGCTTCACCAGAGTAAACTTTCGTACCACGAGACAGATCACGACCATAACATTGAGCACAAACACCGTTCTTCGACTTACAAAGAAGAGGAGAACGAACATGAATTGTATCAAGACCAGAACGGTCAATCTCATCCAGATGTTCTTCTGAAATGATATCGCCCGCAGCAACAATCACATCTTTGGTGAGTGGGCTGGTGATATCTTCAATGGTCGTACGGCCAAGCAACCGCTCACTTAGTGATGCGATTACTTCACCGCCATCAATAACCGCAGAAATTTGCATTCCGACATCGGTACCACAATCTTCTTCGTTAATAATTGCATCCTGTGCAACATCAACCAGACGACGTGTAAGATAACCGGAGTTAGCCGTTTTAAGCGCGGTATCAGCAAGACCTTTACGTGCTCCGTGAGTTGAGTTGAAGTACTCAAGCACGGTTAGGCCTTCTTTAAAGTTCGAGATAATCGGTGTTTCAATGATAGAACCATCCGGCTTTGCCATCAAACCACGCATACCAGCCAGCTGTTTAATCTGAGCCGCAGAACCACGTGCTCCAGAATGAGCCATCATGTAAACAGAGTTCACATCACGCCCCTTAGCCGCACCAATAACGTTCATCATCTCATCAGCAACACGATCAGAACATTGTGCCCAAATATCAACAACCTTGTTGTATTTTTCGCCACGTGTAATCAAACCATCAAGATATTGCTGTTCAAATTCTTTGACCTGAACTTGTGCTTCTTCAATAAGCTGTTCTTTTGCCTCTGGAATACACATATCGTCTTTACCAAACGAAATTCCAGCCATACACGCGTGGGAGAAACCGAGCTTCATGATTTTATCACAGAAGATCACAGTCTCTTTTTGACCACAGTGACGGTAAACCATGTCAATGATTTCAGAAACTTCACGCTTCGGAAGTAACCGATTGAGCATTGTGAACGGAAGTTTTGGATGACGAGGATACAACTCGGCAAGCTTCATACGTCCAGGTGTTGTTTCTTCCAACGTCGTGATCGGATTACCTTCGGCATCAACAGTATGATATCGAGCTGTAATTTTGGTATG
Source organism: Rhodospirillales bacterium 47_12_T64 (assembly GCA_002162915.1). Classification (GTDB taxonomy): domain Bacteria; phylum Pseudomonadota; class Alphaproteobacteria; order Kiloniellales; family Kiloniellaceae; genus Kiloniella. Next base: position 10,536 of record MABB01000121.1, on the reverse strand, counting down.
CAAAGAAATCACTTTGTTATTTAGCGCATGGTCAATTTCTGCCATATCGCCAAACGCCATACCTTCACCAGGCTCACCTTCCATCAACATAGAAAGGTAATAGATACCAAGAACAATATCCTGAGATGGAACGATAATCGGTTTACCGTTCGCAGGTGACAGAATGTTGTTTGTTGACATCATCAACACACGTGCTTCCAACTGTGCTTCGAGAGAAAGCGGTACGTGTACCGCCATTTGATCGCCATCAAAGTCAGCGTTAAAGGCAGTACACACCAGAGGGTGTAGCTGGATAGCTTTACCTTCAATCAATGTAGGCTCGAATGCTTGGATACCCAAACGGTGAAGAGTCGGAGCACGGTTAAGCATAACCGGGTGCTCACGAATAACTTCCTCGAGAATATCCCAAACTTCCGGACGGGTTTTTTCGACCATACGCTTTGCAGCTTTAATGGTCGTTGCCATTCCATAAAGTTCTAGTTTTGAATAGATAAACGGTTTGAAAAGCTCAAGCGCCATCTTCTTCGGAATACCACATTGATGCAGTTTCAATTCCGGACCAACAACGATAACGGAACGACCAGAGTAATCGACACGTTTACCGAGAAGATTCTGACGGAAACGACCCTGTTTACCCTTCAGCATATCTGAAAGAGATTTCAGTGGACGCTTGTTCGCACCAGTAATCACACGACCACGACGACCATTATCGAACAACGCATCAACAGATTCCTGAAGCATACGCTTTTCGTTACGTACGATAATATCCGGAGCACGCAACTCGATCAGGCGCTTAAGACGGTTGTTACGGTTGATGACGCGGCGATAAAGATCATTCAAATCTGATGTCGCGAAACGACCACCGTCCAAAGGAACCAAAGGACGAAGTTCAGGTGGGATTACAGGAACAACATCCAGAATCATCCACTCTGGACGAGAACCTGATTCCAAGAATGCTTCAACAATTTTAAGACGTTTAACAAATTTCTTACGTTTTGCTTCAGAATTGGTATCCCGAAGTTCCTGACGAATGGTGACTTTTTCTTCTTCAAGATCAAGACCTGCTAAGATATCCTTAATTGCTTCAGCACCAATTTTGGCGGTGAAAGCATCGTCCCCGTATTCGTCTTGTGCATCCATGAACTCTTCTTCTGATAGCAACTGATGCTGCTTCATAGGAGTAAGTCCAGGCTCAACAACTACGAAATTCTCAAAATAGAGAATACGTTCCAAATCCTTAAGCGGCATATCAACCAAAAGGCCAATACGGCTAGGAAGCGATTTCAGGAACCAGATATGAGCAACCGGGCTAGCCAGTTCAATATGTCCCATACGTTCGCGACGTACTTTGGAAAGAGTAACTTCGACACCACATTTTTCACAAATGATGCCGCGATACTTCATACGCTTATATTTACCGCACAGACATTCGTAATCCTTAATAGGACCGAAAATACGCGCACAGAAAAGGCCGTCGCGCTCTGGTTTGAAAGTACGGTAGTTGATGGTTTCTGGCTTTTTGATTTCGCCAAATGACCATGATCTGATCCGTTCAGGACTCGCGATTGCGATCCTGATCTGGTCAAATGTCGCAGGCCCACTAGTCTGGCCGAAAAGATTCATCAACTCATTGGACATCGGTGTCTCCCGACAAAATTTTATTCTCTAAACCTTTAACGTTTGAAACCGGGGCCTTTCGGCCCCGGATATCAAGCATCACTTTGTGTCAATTCCACATTAAGTCCAAGAGAACGAAGTTCCTTGACCAAAACGTTAAAGGACTCAGGAATACCTGCTTCAAAGTTCTCGTCACCTTTGACAATCGCTTCATAAACTTTAGTACGCCCGGACACATCATCAGATTTAACAGTTAGCATTTCCTGCAAGGTATACGCGGCACCATAAGCTTCAAGTGCCCAGACCTCCATCTCACCGAAACGCTGTCCACCAAACTGAGCTTTACCACCCAAAGGCTGCTGCGTAACAAGGGAGTAAGGTCCGATAGAACGAGCATGGATCTTATCATCGACAAGGTGATGAAGTTTCAGCATGTAAATATAACCAACGGTTACATTACGGTCGAACTGTTCACCAGTACGGCCATCGATAAGACGAACCTGACCAGAACTGTCCAAACCTGCCTTAACAAGCATATCGACAACGTCTTTTTCCTTGGCACCGTCAAATACAGGCGTCGCAATCGGAACTCCGTTACGTAGATTGTAACTGAGTTCGTCCAACTCTTCCGTATCCATATCTACGATGCCGTCGTTATAGTCTTTTTCACCATAAACATCGAGCAACTTAGATTTCAGGTCACCGTACTCACCTGTACGACGAGCATCAACAGCCATGTCACCAATCTGGTGACCAAGACCACGACATGCCCAACCCAAGTGAGTTTCAAGGATCTGACCAACGTTCATACGTGAAGGAACACCAAGCGGGTTCAATACGATATCAACAGGAGTACCGTCTTCAGTGTAAGGCATATCTTCCACAGGCATAATGCGAGAGATAACACCTTTGTTTCCGTGACGGCCCGCCATTTTATCACCAGGCTGCAGCTTACGCTTAACAGCAACGAAGACTTTAACCATCTTCATGACACCAGGAAGCAGTTCATCACCACGCTGAAGTTTCTGCACCTTGTCATCAAAACGCTTTGTCAGTTCGTCGATTGACTCTTCAAACTGCTTGGTAAGCGCTTCGATTTCAGTCTGAGCAACATCGTCTTCAACAGCAATTTGGCGCCACTGACCCGGTGTGAAATCAGCAAGAAGTGCTTCGTCAATCTTAACGCCAGTTGGCATACCTTTAGGGCCGCTTACGACGACATTACCAGAAGTAAATTCTTTCAGACGATCGTAGAAACTACGCTCTAGAATCCCACGTTCATCGTCACGGTCTTTTGCCAAGTGTTCAATTTCGAGGCGTTCGATAGCCAGTTCACGCTCATCCTTCTCAACGCCACGGCGTGAGAAGACACGAACATCAACAACAGTACCAATACCCCCAGGAGGAACACGCAAGGAAGTATCACGAACATCAGAAGCTTTCTCACCAAAGATCGCCCGAAGAAGTTTTTCTTCCGGTGTCATTGGAGATTCGCCCTTAGGTGTCACCTTACCAACAAGAATGTCACCAGGTAGAACTTCAGCCCCGATGTAAACCATACCGGCTTCATCAAGGTTACGAAGCGCATCTTCACCAACATTTGGAATATCGCGTGTGATTTCTTCCTGACCAAGCTTGGTATCACGCGCCATAACGTCATAAGCTTCGATATGGATCGAAGTAAACACGTCATCACGGACGATACGTTCAGAGATCAGGATCGAATCTTCGTAGTTGTAGCCATTCCATGGCATGAACGCCACGAGCACATTACGACCAAGAGCCAGCTCACCAAGATCCGTCGAAGGACCATCAGCCATGATATCACCACGACCAACACGGTCACCAACTTTAACAAGTGGGCGCTGATTGATACATGTGCCTTGGTTTGAACGCTGGAATTTCGATAGGTTGTAAATATCGACTGCACCCTCACCCGTTGACATGTCATCACGAACACGAACAACGATACGCGTAGCATCGACCTGAACAACAACACCGCCACGACGGGCAGAGATTGAAACACCAGAATCCTGTGCAACACGAGGTTCCATACCCGTTCCAACGAACGGCGCTTCCGCTTTCAACAACGGAACCGCCTGACGCTGCATGTTCGAGCCCATAAGAGCACGGTTCGCATCATCGTTTTCAAGGAATGGGATCAAAGCAGCAGCAACAGATACGAGCTGTTTTGGTGAAACATCGATTAAATTGATTTCAGAGCTACGCGTAACGAAATAATCACCATTCTTACGACAGGAAATCAATTCTTCAACGAAGGTGTTGTCATCATTTAATGCGGCGTTTGCCTCAGCAATCGTGTAACGACCTTCTTCAATCGCGCTTAGATAAACAACGTTGTCAGTAACAACACCATCTACAATTTTACGATAAGGGCTTTCAATGAAGCCATAAGGATTAACACGCGCAAAAGTCGCCAGAGAGTTAATCAAACCAATATTTGGTCCCTCTGGTGTCTCAATCGGGCAAATACGACCATAGTGAGTTGGGTGAACATCGCGAACTTCAAAGCCCGCACGCTCACGGGTCAAACCGCCAGGGCCCAATGCTGAAACACGACGTTTGTGCGTGATTTCAGAAAGAGGGTTGGTCTGATCCATAAACTGTGAAAGCTGTGATGAACCGAAGAATTCACGAATTGCAGCAGCTACTGGTTTCGCATTGATCAAATCATGCGGCATAACCGTATCGATCTCAACAGAACTCATACGTTCTTTGATCGCACGTTCCATACGCAAAAGACCCACACGGAACTGATTTTCCATCAACTCACCAACAGAGCGGACACGACGGTTACCAAGGTGATCGATATCGTCAATATCACCCTTGCCATCTTTCAATTCACAAAGGATTTTCACAATCGCAAGAATATCTTCACGACGAAGGATACGCATTTGATCATCTGTCTCAAATTCGAGACGCGCGTTCATTTTAACGCGACCAACAGACGATAAATCATACCGCTCAGAATCAAAGAAAAGACTGTGGAACATCTTCTCTGCAGCTTCCAGAGTCGGTGGCTCACCCGGGCGCATCACACGATAGATATCCAACAACGCATCTTCACGCGTAGCATTTTTATCGGCGGCAAGAGTATTTCGGATGTAAGGGCCGACTTTAACGTTGTCGATACCTAGAACGTCAATCTCGGAAAGACCCGTACTCGCAAAAGCTTCGAGAAGTTCTTCGGTAATTTCCTCACCAGCCTCACAGATAATTTCGCCAGTCGATGCATTGATATGATCGTTAGCAATAAATGCACCGAACAAATCATCGCTAGGTACAAAGATATCCGTCAGACCATTATCAACCAGCTTACGGATAGAGCGCGGAGTTAACTTAGTGCCTGCTTCAACAGCTACATCACCAGTTTTCGCATCGACAAGATCATTGGTTAGCTTAATGCCTTTCATGGCATCAGCATCAAATGGTCTCATCCACCCGTTACCTGATTTTTTATAGGTAACAGTATCATAGAAGAAATTCAGAAGATCTTCAGGGGACATACCCTGAGCTTCCTGAGGATCAAGAACCTCATTTGCTTCGCTCAGCTCTGCACGACGCAACGCTGTTTCCGCGTTATCCAGCGCAAGCAACAGAGTTGTCGCAGGAAGTTTGCGACGACGATCGATGCGAACATAGACCAGATCTTTAGCATCAAATTCCAAATCGAGCCATGAGCCACGATAAGGAATGACGCGAGCAGCAAATAGAAACTTACCAGAAGAGTGCGTTTTACCACGATCATGATCAAAGAATACACCCGGGCTACGGTGCATCTGAGAAACGATCACACGCTCGGTGCCGTTCACAACAAAGGTACCATAACGTGTCATCATTGGCAGATCACCCATGTAAACATCTTGTTCTTTGATGTCACGGATTGACCTTGCGCCGGTATCTTCGTCTACGTCCCAAACTACAAGCCTCAAAGTAACTTTGAGCGGTGCTGCGTAGGTAATGCCTCGTTGTTGGCATTCAGCTACGTCAAATTTGGGTTGTTCCAGCTCGTAGCGCAGAAACTGCAGTTCAGACTTTTCAGCAAAATCCTTGATCGAAAAAATTGATTCAAAAACTTCCTGAAGTCCGGTAGTTTTGCGCTCAGCAGCAGGAACGCCTACCTGTAGGAACTGATCGTAAGAAGCTTTCTGGACTTCGATTAAATTAGGCATAGTGCTCACTTCCGTGATACGCCCGAAGTCCTTGCGAATGCGCTTGCGACCCGTAAACGATCTCGCCATGTCAGTAACGTCCTCGTCCCATTGGGTGTTGACGAAAGGGAGGCTCCCCAACGTCAAATATTATTCTAAATCACCAGTTAAACAGCTTTAAGCCGTGAACCAGTTTGAGGGTTAATTTCCACCTTACCCCTGAAAGGCGCAGAAAACCGGCGCGACACACAGCGTTAACTGTGTACCGGCCGGGTTTTCTAAAAACTGGTAGTGACGCAAAATCAAGATTACTTGATTTCTACAGTTGCGCCAGCAGCTTCCAATTTAGTTTTAATTTCTTCAGCTTCCTCTTTAGATGCACCTTCTTTAACAGATTTAGGTGCGCCTTCAACGAGGTCTTTCGCTTCTTTCAGACCGAGGCCTGTAATTCCGCGAACTTCTTTAATCACATTGATTTTTTTCTCGCCGAATGAAGCAAGAATAACATCAAATTCAGTCTGCGCTTCAGCAGCAGCACCGGCATCACCAGCGGCAGCAGCAACAGCAACAGGAGCAGCAGCGGAAACACCCCAGTGCTCTTCTAGTTTTTTGGAAAGATCAGCGGCTTCCATAACTGTCAGTTTAGACAGTTCTTCAACCAATTTATCAAGATCAGCCATAATAATTCGTATCCTCTAAAGGCTTGAACAGAGAAAATTTAACAAAACCGTTAAGCAGCTTCGCCTTGAGACCCGTAGGCACCAAATACGCGGGCCAATTGACCAGCCGGAGCTTGCGTAACACCTGCAATTTTCGTAGCAGGCGCCTGCAATAGGCCAACCAGTTTGCCGCGCAATTCGTCGAGTGAAGGAAGGGATGCAAGAGCCTTAACGCCATCAGCGTCAAGGATTGTGTCACCCATCGCACCACCGACAACAGTCAGCTTCTCGTTCTTCTTGGCGAACTCGACGCAGACTTTAGCCGCTGCAATTGGGTCAACAGATGTCGTAACAGCTGTTGGGCCAGTAAACAGTGGCTTCAGTGCCTCAAATTTCGTGCCGTCAAGAGCAATTTTCGCCAGCCGGTTTTTCGCAACTTTGTAGCTAGCGCCAACTTCCCGTGCGCCTGAGCGCAATTCGGAAACTTCGGAAACTGTCAGACCAGACTGTTGAGTAACAACAACCAGGCCGGAGTCGTCGAAGACTTCCTTAAGGAAAGCGACGAGCTGTTCTTTCTGTGTACGATCCACGGTAGCTCCGCTCGTTTTGATCCGTTCCAGATGGAATGCGGATCGATTTGCACGAGAACCCCTCATCACTAGAGAGATTCGGTTCGCCTGTCCTGGAAGTTCAAGCCTTACACACCGGAGGACCCGATGTGTCTACAACTCGCTTCCCGTCTATGTAGGCCCCAAAAGGACTTAAGCCTCACTTACGCAAAACACCCACAGTCTTGGACAGGTCGCAACAAGATCCGAAAATCTTGCTGCAGTAACAGCGGAAGAACGAATTCCTCCGCTGAGTGATGCCCTAATACACCAAAAATTTCCTCACGTACAGAGATTACTCTGCAGCGATTGAAGAAATTTCCAGTTTAACGCTTGGACCCATCGTAGATGAGATCGAAATGCGTTTTACATATGTACCTTTTGCACCGGTTGGTCTGGCTTTGTTAATCGCGCCGACGAACGCACGAACGTTCTCAACAAGCTGATTTTCATCAAAGCTCAATTTACCAATACCAGCGTGAACAATACCGGCCTTTTCAGCGCGGAATTCAACCTGACCGGATTTAGCTGCTTCAACAGCACCCTTCACGTCAGGAGTAACCGTACCGAGTTTCGGATTTGGCATAAGACCACGAGGACCAAGAACCTTACCGAGACGACCAACAATTGCCATCATGTCAGGAGTTGCGATCACACGATCGAAATTCATTTCGCCGCCCTGAATTTTTTCCATCAGATCTTCAGCACCAACGATTTCAGCACCGGCTGCTTTAGCTTCTTCAGCTTTCGCGTCACGAGCAAAAACAGCAACACGAATGGATTTACCAGTACCGTGTGGCAAAGCAACAACGTTACGCACGATCTGATCGGCATGACGCGGGTCAACACCCAGGTTCATTGCGATTTCGAGCGTCTGGTCAAACTTTGTTTTACCAGATTCTTTGATGATCTTTACAGCTTCAGCCAGACCATAAGATTTTTCGCGATCAAGACCTTCATAGGCACCTTTAATACGCTTACCTCTTTTTGCCATGATCTTATCCCTTCACTTCCAAGCCCATGGAGCGCGCTGTGCCTTTAATAATTAGGCTCGCAGCATCCAAATCGTTAGCGTTCAGATCAACCAGTTTGGTTTGAGCAATCTCACGAACTTGATCCATAGTTACAGAACCAACAAAACCCTTACCTGTTTCGGAAGCACCTTTCGCCAGGCCAGCAGCCTTCTTAAGGAAATAACTTGCAGGAGGTGTCTTGGTTACAAAGGAGAAAGAACGGTCACTGTATGCAGTAATGATAACGGGAACAGGAGTACTTTTTTCCATGTCACCAGTAGCAGCATTAAATGCTTTACAGAATTCCATAATATTCAGGCCACGCTGACCAAGCGCAGGACCAACTGGCGGTGATGGATTAGCAGCACCGGCAGGGATCTCAAGCTTGATATAGCCTTCGATTTTCTTTGCCATTGATTTACCCTCTTAAAAATGGGTGCGCGGTATGGCTATGGCAGGCCCACCGCACTAAAAAACGGACGCAAACGCGTCCGCCGTACGAAACAGAAAATTACTTACTGCTTTTCCACCTGCTCGTACTCCAACTCAACGGGAGTAGAACGTCCAAAGATAGAAACAGCAACTTTGAGGCGGGCTTTTTCTTCATCAACATCTTCAACAACACCATTGAAAGAAGCAAACGGACCGTCAGTAACACGAACAGTTTCACCAACCTCGAATATAACAGATGGACGTGGACGATCGACACCTTCTTGGACCTGCTGCAGCATAGCCTGCGCTTCCCGTTCGGATATCGGAAGTGGACGCCCTTTTCCACCAAGAAAACCTGTAACTTTAGGCGTATCTTTAACCAAGTGCCAGCTCTCGTCAGTTAGGTCCATCTTGACCATCACATAACCGGGAAAGAACTTACGCTCGGCATTAATACGCTGGCCACGGCGCATTTCAACAACTTCTTCTGTTGGAACAAGAACTTGTTCAAAACTATCTGCCATGCCTTTTTTAACGGCTTGTTCCTGAATAGATTCAGCAACTTTTTTTTCAAATCCGGAATACACATGGATAACATACCAACGCACAGCCATGACTTTACCCTCCCAGACCCAAAATAAGCTTCACACCCTGATTTAGCACAAGATCGACGAGAAAGAAAAATATTGCCGTTAGGGTAACCATCACGAATACCATTCCTGTGGTAACCATGGTTTCCTTACGGGTAGGCCAAGTAACCTTACTCAGTTCCTGACGGAATTCCTTCATGAGCTGACCGGGGTTGGTCTTTGCCATTCTTAAACGCCTTTGACTTAGTGCCCACCAATGGGCGGATCATTACGAACTACTTAGTTATACACCGTTTTATATCAAGTGATAAGAACGGGCTGCCAACTATATCAAAACCCAACACACGCTGAGCTTGAAGTGGCAGGAGAGGAGGGACTCGAACCCACAACCCCCGGTTTTGGAGACCGGTGCTCTACCAATTGAGCTACTCTCCTACAATTTTTCGTCTTAGCCAAGTGAATCGGAAAGGATTAACTTGGCGACGGGGCGTTCTAACAGGACGCCCCGTCCCTATCAACGTTTTTTTATTTTATTTTGAGATACTTGAAACGACACCAGCACCAACGGTACGGCCGCCTTCACGGATCGCAAAACGCAGACCATCAGTCATCGCGATTGGCGCGATAAGTTCAACGTCCATAGCAATGTTATCACCAGGCATAACCATTTCTGTGCCTTCTGGCAGAGTAACGATACCGGTAACATCAGTTGTACGGAAATAGAACTGTGGACGATAGTTTGTGAAGAATGGTGTGTGACGACCACCCTCTTCTTTCGTCAGAATGTAGGCTTCAGCTTTGAAGGTTGTGTGTGGTGTAATTGTTCCGGGCTTCGCAAGAACCTGACCACGCTCAACGTCTTCACGACCAACACCACGGATAAGAGCACCGATGTTATCGCCAGCCTGACCTTGATCAAGAAGCTTACGGAACATCTCAACACCAGTACAAGTGGTTTTCTGAGTGTCACGAATACCAACGATCTCGATCTCTTCACCAACTTTAACGATACCTGTCTCAACACGACCGGTTACAACTGTACCACGACCGGAAATTGAGAACACGTCTTCGATAGGCATCAAGAACGGCTGATCAACTGGACGCTCTGGCTGTGGGATCGCATCATCAACAGCTTTCATCAGCTCAAGAATTTTCTCTTTACCGATGTTGTCGTCACGACCTTCAAGTGCTGCAAGAGCAGAACCAGATACGATTGGAATATCGTCGCCCGGGAAGTCGTAAGAAGACAGAAGCTCACGAATTTCCATTTCAACGAGCTCCAAAAGCTCTTCATCATCAACCTGATCAACTTTGTTCAGGAAAACAACAAGCGCTGGAACACCAACCTGACGCGCAAGCAAGATGTGCTCACGGGTCTGTGGCATTGGACCATCTGCTGCGTTAACAACAAGAATAGCACCATCCATCTGCGCAGCACCTGTGAT
>MABB01000032.1 GCA_002162915.1 Rhodospirillales bacterium 47_12_T64 | reverse complement strand
TGTCGAAAACGACGCCTTGCGTACAGCTCTCGAACGTATAGCCAGAACTTTAAAAGCAAAAAACAAGATCAATAAATAGTGATTGAGGCCTTTTGCCCTATTGCCGCCATAGTTCCCCCTAGACTAGGTTAGAGACAATAGACACAGTATTCTTTGCAGTTCAGGAACATCAAAAACAATGAACAGACGGCTTTTCATCCGTAACGCAGCAGCATTTGCTATCGGCTTTCCACTTGCGGCTTCCCTTACATCCATCACCCCAGCCCTTGCTGCTGGCGAAGTGACGGATCAGGATCGTATTCTCGGTGACAAGGATGCCCCTGTCACAATGATTGAGTACGCTTCTTTGACCTGCCCGCATTGCGCAAATTTTCATCAGAACGTCATGCCGGATATCAAGAAAAACTGGCTCGACACCGGAAAAGCACGATTGGTTTATCGCCACATGCCTTTGGATGGCGTTGCCCTTCGCGGTGCAATAATTGCTGAATGTCTGGAAGGAGATCGCTATTTCTCTTTCCTCGACCTTCTGTTTCAACAGCAAAAAACTTGGGCCTTTGGCGGAGACCCTATGGCAGGGTTACAAAAAATCGCTTCACTTGCGGGCATGAACAAAGAACGCTTTGATGAGTGCCTCAATAATAAAGAGATTGCCAGTCGTATTATCACTCAGGCGCGTGACGGCAAATCAGTCTTTGGCATCAATTCAACACCAAGCTTTGTCATCAACGGCGAAGTCTTTGCTGGCGGCAGAGATTACGATGCAATGAATGATCTACTAGAAGACGCCAGCTAAAAAAACAGACCCGACTCAGAGAAAGGCCCCTTGAGTTTCAAGGGGCCTTTCTTGTTTCTACCTCTTCGCCTTACTCTCCTGTATCTACCGGTTATCTACTGGCTATCTACCAGCGCTCTTTCCCATGGTTGCAGAGGACTATCCTTCAAGTTACTCTTTTAATTATGGCAACCGAAACAACGGCATATACTCGAAGCCTCGCTCCTAACAAAGAGAGGCATCTAGGCTCGGAGATCCGCACGCTTGGTACAGTTTAACAAACTACGCCTCAGCGGGTTTAAATCCTTTGTCGATCAGAGCGAACTTCTGATCAATAAAGGTATGACCGGAATTGTTGGGCCAAATGGCTGTGGCAAGTCTAATCTCGTCGAGGCCTTGCGCTGGGTGATGGGCGAAACATCCGCCAAGCGCATGCGCGGTAGCGAAATGGATGACGTCATCTTTGCCGGATCAGCAACCCGCCCCGCACGAAACATTGCAGAGGTCACCCTCCTATTAAATAACAGCGATAAAAACGCACCCGCTGCATTTAATCAGTACGAAGAAATCGAAGTCATCCGACGCATTTCCCGTGGTAGCGGTTCAAATTATAAAATCAACGGCAAGGACGTCAGAGCTCGCGATGTCCAACTGCTCTTTGCTGATGCCGCCAGTGGCTCTCAATCGACAGCACTTGTCAGTCAGGGACGTATCGGTGAGATTATCAATGCAAAACCGTTAAACCGGAGGGGGCTCCTGGAAGAAGCAGCGGGCATTACCGGCCTTCACTCTCGCCGCCATGAGGCAGAGCTTAGACTAAAAGCTGCCGAAACCAATCTGGAACGGCTTGAAGATGTCATAATCACTATTGATGCCCAACTACAAGGATTGAAAAAACAAGCCCGGCAAGCCAATCGCTATAGAAACCTGGCTCAACTCATACGCCAGCACGAAGCGATATTACTTCACTACGAATCAGTCGATGCAAAACGCGCTCTCAGCATAGCAAGCGAACAGCTGGCAGCCGCCCAGAAAGAAGTCACTCAAAAGACAGTCATCACAGCACAAAAATCAACACGCCAAGTAGAAATCACAGCAACTCTGCCCGGCCTTCGCGAAACAGAAACAATTGCCGCTACAAAATTTCAAAGACTTCTGATCAATCAGGAGAACTTGCAACAAGAAGAAGAACAAGCGCGCGCAGCTCTTTCCCAAACCACGGAATTACTGGAACAGCTTACCAAAGACAGGACACGAGCCGCAGGTATCAGTGTTGATGCACGAGAAGCGGAAGAACGCCTTGCCACCGAACAAAAGGATATTGAACAAAAAAACAAGACAATTACCCAAGATCAGTTGGCCATCGAAGAAAAATGCAAATCAGGCTCCCGCACTGTTGCAAAAACAGATCAATTAATTAACCAAATCAACACTCGAATTGCTTCAAACGAAGTCCAGTCCTCTGCTTTTAACCGACGCATTGCCGAACTCTCTGGCCTAACGGAACAAAAATCACACCTTCTTAATCAGCAAAAGGGCCAGTACAACGATCTCCTGCTTTTGAAAAAAGACGGATCTGAGCTTCAAAAAGCTGAGGAACTTCTTCAACAGGCTGAAACAACTCTCCGCCAATTAAAAGGAGAAGCCACAGAGCTCGAGCAAAAATTACAAAACCTCCGCCAGGAAGAAGAAGAGCTTCGAGATACACTGCAAGAAGCCCAAAATAAACAACATACGATAGCGGCAGAAATCAAGGCCCTAACCGAACTACTACAGGATGAACCTGGCAGCGTGTCAGACCCCATACTAGAAGAGCTCACCGTCAAACCCGGTTACGAAAAAGCCTTGGGCGCGGCGCTTGGTGATGATCTAAATGCAGGATTTCACGAGGAAGCTGTCGCTCACTGGCATGATCTCCCCCCACGGACAGACCTGCCTTCATTACCTTCAGGCACGCCATCACTCCTTGGCGTCGTCACCGCCCCCACACGCCTACATACCAGGTTATCTCAAATTGGTTTGGTTGAAACCGGGACGATTGAAGAATCGAGCTATAGCCAACTGGCACCGGGACAACGCCTCGTCTCGCGCGAAGGTACTTTGTGGCGATGGGATGGACTAACCATCCGTGATGGTGCCCCATCCCCCACCACAACAAGACTCCAACAAAGAAATCGATTACACGATTTAGCAAACCAGAAAAAAACTTCTGACCATATTTGTGCAGAGGCGCACAACAAACATACTGCGATCAAAGAAACCCTGAAAAAGGTATCGACCCAGGAGAAAGATGTTCGCACTGCTATTAATGGGGCCTTTAGTAACATCACAATCCAAAAAAATAGCCACTCAGAGCACATTCAGAAAGAAACCCGCCTTGCCCTCCAGTTAAGTGCTCTAGAAGAAAACACGCAAAGGATAAAGCAAGAGCGACACGAAACTTTAGAACTCTGCAATACTGCCAAAGCAGAACTCAAAGATCTTCCTGATCTTGAGAGCGAGAAACGTCGGTTGACCGAATTAAAGCAAGAGCTCTCAACTAGCCGACAAAAACTGGCATCAGACAGGGCTAAATCAGAACAGATAAAAAGAGACACAGACAGCCATAAAAACAGACTGATGAGTATAAAAGAGGAACTCGCATCCTGGTCACGCCGTACCAGAGATGCAAAACAGTATCTAAGCGAAATTGATACCCGCATTAAACGGGCAGAATCCGAAATCGAGATATGGATCGTTAAACCAGCACAACTCCAAACTCAGCGAACAGCCCTAAAATTAGTAATTGAGCAAACAGAAACCCAGCAGAGAGAAGCAACTGAAAAATTGCGATCTTCGGAACTGCAACAAGCAGAAGCAGATCGACAACAAAGGGAAGCGGAACAGCATCTCTCGCAGGCCAGAGAAACAATGATCCGCTCAGAAGCAAGTGTAGCTCATGTGAAACAAGCGCTCGGCGTACTCATTGATCGCGTCAGAGAGAGGCTTGGCTGTTCATTGGAAAGAGCACTCTCGATCGCTGAAATTAAGTTGGGAGAAGATCTTCCTAAGCGAGAGGATGTCACAAGAAAGCACACCCGTTTAACCTCAGAACGCGACAATATGGGCCCTGTAAACCTGAGAGCTGAAAAAGAAGCAGAAGAACTGGAAAACCAAATCAAAGCCATGCATGGCGATAAAGAAGACCTTCAACTTGCCATCAATAAACTTCGCCAAGGGATAGCCAGCCTCAACAAAGAAGGCAGGGAAAAACTCTTAACGGCGTTTAACCTTGTAAATGTCCATTTTTCGGAGCTCTTTGTCCGTCTTTTTGGTGGAGGAAGAGCCCATCTTGCCCTTACAGATGCCGACGACCCTCTTCAGGCGGGTTTGGAAATAATGGCGAGCCCGCCCGGCAAGCGCCTTCAAGTCATGTCCTTGCTATCCGGTGGTGAGCAGGCCCTTACAGCGCTCTCACTTCTTTTTGCGGTCTTTTTGACAAATCCGGCTCCGATCTGCGTTCTTGACGAGGTTGATGCGCCACTTGACGATGCCAACGTGGATCGATTTTGCAAACTGGTCGAAGAACTGGTTCACAGTACTTCAACCAAATTTCTGATCATATCGCACCATCGCATGACCATGGCCCGCGTCCACCGCCTTTTTGGTGTAACCATGAGTGAACGAGGTGTAAGCCAGCTGGTTTCGGTCAATTTGGAAACCGCAGATGAACTAATTGATAGTAAAAAGGAAGCTTCCTAGAATTTCACAAAAAACACGCCACATACCGACGCGAGGTAAAAGACAAGTTCTCCTATTCATCAAGTGTTTACCTCTACATATCCAAGTACTCTCAACACCTTCTAATCAGTCACCGTAAAATTACAGACATCGCGATCAGGAATAAGGGCGAAAACAAGGCTGTTTCTCTCTTGACATAGGCATGAACCTATCAGTATGTTGCGCCCGCGTTTAACAGGTGCTACTTCAGCTCAATTAGTAGCCATCAGGGAGGCTTAAGTTATGCCGGATCCTGAAGATCGTTCGTCTTTGACGGACCTGGATAAAAGACTGCGCGCGGCTCGCGAGCGTCAAGAACAGGTTAACAAACCTGCATCCAGTAATCGAGCTGAGGCAGCAGGCGGTATGGCGGTAGGTTTCCGCATATCGGTAGAAATAGTTGCGGCTCTAATGATGGGCTTCGGGATTGGCTATTATCTCGATACTTTATTAGGGACCAAACCTTGGTTGATGATTATTTTCTTCTTCCTTGGAATAGGAGCGGCCTTTGTAAATATACTAAGGGTCGCTAAACAGTTAGAAAACAAAAAACATTTTCGCGATAACCGCGAAGATGACGCAGAGTAAATTTAGAGGGGAAGTTTCGTGGCATCAGGTTCAATTGACCCAATGCACCAGTTTGAGATACATCCAATTGTATCTTTACAGCTAGGTAGTTACGATATCTCCTTCACCAATTCAGCCCTTTTCATGGTGCTGTCGGTTACCTTAATTACAGGTTTTCTCGTATTCTCAACCCGCGGACGGGCACTTGTTCCTGGCCGTTGGCAGAGCATGGCAGAGATGGGATATGAGATGGTTGCCAACCTTCTCCGGGACAATGTTGGCTCTGAAGGCCGTAAATATTTCCCGTTTGTATTCAGCCTGTTCATGTTTATTCTTTTTGGAAACATTATCGGCCTCATACCTGGAGCCTTTACCTTTACCAGTCACATTGCGGTTACCTTTGCTATGGCAATCGTTATCTTCCTGGCTGTAACGGTAATTGGTTTTGCTCGTCACGGAGCAGGCTTCCTTCGCCTGTTCTTCCCACATGGTGCGCCATTGTGGACGGCAGTAATTCTGATCCCGATTGAACTTGTTTCTTATCTATCACGTCCGATCAGTTTATCTGTTCGACTGTTTGCAAATATGGTTGTTGGCCACGTTCTACTAAAGGTCCTCGGCGGTTTTGTAATCATGCTCGGCATATTTGGGATTTTCCCTATTGGGGTTTTAGTTGGCATTCAAGCCCTAGAACTCTTGGTGGCGGCGTTGCAAGCATACGTCTTCACTATCCTGACTTGTATCTACCTGCATGATGCAATCCATCTGCACTAAGATCATTTCAGATATCGTAACTTTTTTATCTATCTAACGCTTAGAGCGTTATAAGGAGCTTGAGAATTATGGAAGCAGAAGCTGCAAAACTCATTGGTGCTGGTCTTGCTACTCTAGGTATGATTGGTGCAGGTGTTGGTGTTGGTAACGTATGGGCTAGCTACTTTCAAGCTATCGCTCGTAACCCAGCGTCTAAAGACGAAATTGGTGCAAACATCTGGATCGGCTTTGCTGTTACAGAAGCTATCGCACTATTCTCACTGCTAGTTGCTCTGATCCTTCTGTTCGTAGCTTAATCGACACAGATTGCTAGGCCGATATCCCCGGATATTTTTCGGTATCTGGATGGCTGTCGGCCTATCAGACTTTTATCTGGTTCGACTTTGCTAACTGAACAAGGCGTGTTGCACGATGCCACAATTTGATCAAATCGATACGTTTCTAAGCCAGGCTTTTTGGCTGGTTATTACTTTCGGTGCGCTCTATTTCCTGATGGCAAAGTTTGCTTTGCCACGTCTGGCTTCCATTTTGGAAGAACGTGAAAACAGAGTTTCTGGTGATCTGGAAAAAGCAGAACGCTTGAAGCAAGAAGCTGAAGAAGTCCTCGCGGATTATCAAAAAGCTATTGCTGATGCACGGGCTTCAGCTATTGCGGCTCTGAAAGAATCTGCAGATGAGATCGCAGCAATTGGCGCTAAACGCCAAGCTGAGTTCGACGCTCAACTTGCCGATAAAACTCAGATTGCAGAAGACAAAATTAATGCTGCTCGTAGTGAAGCAATGGAGCACATCAAAGATGTCGCTGTTGAAGTCGCAACCGCAGCAACTGGCAAACTCCTGGGTTCAGATGTAACCGAGTCCAAAGTCAGCAAAGCTGTTGATGATGTACTGGGAGGGAAGAGCTAGTCATGGAATTTTTGAATAACCCTGGTTTTTGGGTTGGCGTCTCCTTCTTCATTTTTGTGTTTATCGTTGTAGCTAAAGGCGGCAAAGGAATCCTTGCTGGTCTGGACGCACGTGGCGAAGCAATTCGCAAGACACTGGATGAAGCACAAAATCTACGTGAAGAAGCCCAGAAAACCCTCGCAGAATACAAACGTAAGCAACGCGACGCCTTAGGTGAAGCTGAAGAGATCATTGAGCATGCTAAACAGGAAGCCAAGCGCCTCCATGTTGAAGCCGCTAAAGATCTTGAAGAATCCCTTAAACGTCGGGAACAACAATCCTTGGACAAGATCTCTCAGGCAGAAACTGCTGCTTTGAACGAAGTTCGTGACCAAGCTGTTGAAGTTGCAATGGCCGCTACTAGAAACATTCTAACTGGCAGCATGACCAAAGCGAAATCCAAAGCACTGTTAGATGATTCTATTAGCGCTCTTGGTGACAAATTTCACTGATCTGTCCACGACAGAACAGTCATAAAAAACCGGTTCTTTCGAGCCGGTTTTTTGTGTCTGAAACTAAACGATGTATCTAAAGAGCGATGATCTCTTGCACATCAGATTTATTAGAGATCAGGATATGAGAAGCAGGCACCTTGTTCCAATCACTTTGATCATCGGTTAAAGGTTCAGAAACCACCACCAGACGACCATCTTGATTACGCCAATACAATGATGGTGCAAAACGATCACTTGAGTATCTGAGGCAATACAGCCGAACACCATCCGTTATAGCCATCGTACAGCGGAAAGCTTCTTCGATATTGTATTCGCGTTGAAGGCCAGTAACCGTCTCAACCATCGTTCTAATCGCCTTGACCGGATCTTTTTCCAAGCCAAATCGAAAAAGCATATAAAACAAGGCTTCACTGTCCGTTGTCCCCATACGCTTGGCATAATGTGTATCCGTAATAAAGGCTTCTAGAGGGCGCCTGAAACGTTCGTACCCGCCAACTTGTCCATTATGCATACCCATCCAGTTTTTATAGACAAAGGGATGGCAATTCGCCCGGGAAGTCGCGGTCCCCGTTGAGGCACGGACATGTGCAAAAAAATGGGATGAGCGAATTTGTGTCGCCAGATGCTGGAGATTGCAGTCGTTCCATGCCGGCATGATCTCCCGATAAAGCCCTGGATCTGTTTTCTGCCCATACCAGCCAACACCAAACCCGTCACCATTGGTCGCTACTTTTGCCTCTGTTGCATGAAGAGATTGTTCAACCAAAGAATTTTCCGGTTTGAAAAGCAATTCATCCAGAAAAATTTCATCCCCGGAATAAGCGAGCCAGCGGCACATAAAATGCTCCAATGTATAAAAAGTGTTTAAGAATAGCCCCTTATTCATATCTTATACCAACAAGGAAACATTAAAGACTATTAGTATAAACAGAGGAACAGAATATATCTGGGGTCGCGATATGGTACTCCCATTCGCCAAATCGGCAATAGACATATTGGCAGCAATAAAATAAAAAAAGGAGTTCGCGTTTACACGCGAACTCCAGTCCCAGCAATGGGCGGGAATGGGGTGCGGCCCCATTCCAAGTATGTTAAGCCGTCCCTTGCCTAACATACACGCCCTGTGAGGACGGAGAGATCAGATCAATGAGACACCCAGCAATGGCCTCATCTGGTCTCTCCGCTTTAGCGGCTTATTCAGCCGCGTCTCTATAGCTCTCGATAGAAGGGCAAGAGCAAATCAGGTTTCGATCACCATAGACGTTATCAACACGCCCGACCGGCGCCCAATATTTCCCATCACGCAAAGCTTCCACCGGATAAGCAGCTTCTTCGCGAGAATAAGGGTGATCCCAGGTCTCAGACAACATTGATGCAGCAGTGTGCGGAGCATTGCTCAACATATTATCCTCAAGTGGCAATTCACCCGAGGCAACACGATCAATCTCTTTACGGATAGAAATCATGGCATCAACCAGGCGATCAATTTCGTATTTAGATTCTGATTCTGTTGGCTCAATCATCAAAGTTCCGGGTACCGGGAAAGACATGGTCGGAGCATGAAAACCATAATCGATAAGACGCTTGGCAATATCATCAACTGTCACACCAATATCATCTTTGATTGGACGCACATCGATGATGCACTCATGCGCCACCATACCGTTCTTAGAACTATAAAGAACCGGGTAATGGGCAGAGAGGCGTTTGGCCAGATAATTTGCATTAAGGATCGCCATTTGAGTGGCTTTTTTCAAGCCTGACGCGCCCATGAGCTTTAGGTAGCTCCAGGTAATAGGAAGAATACTGGCCGAGCCCCAAGGCGCAGAGGTAACAGCGCCCTGACCTGTTTCAGGCCCAGCTTCTGCAACCAGAGAATGGTTCGGTAAGAATGGGGCAAGATGTTTACCAACGCCGATCGGACCAACACCCGGTCCGCCTCCACCATGCGGAATGCAGAACGTCTTATGTAGGTTGAGGTGAGAAACATCTCCGCCAAAATGGCCAGGCTTAGCCAAGCCGACCATTGCGTTCATATTCGCACCATCGACATAGACCTGACCGCCGAAGTCATGAACAATACTACAGGTTTTGCGCACCTCTTCCTCGAACACACCGTGTGTTGAAGGATAGGTGATCATAACCGCAGCAAGATTCTCCTGATGCTTTTCAGCTTTTGCGTAGAGATCTTCGTTATCGACGTAACCTTCATCATCACAGTTAACCACCACAACCTTCATACCAGCGAGAGCCGCAGATGCAGGGTTAGTCCCGTGTGCTGATGCCGGGATCAGGCAGATATTACGCTGAAAGTCGCCGCGGCTTTCGTGATATTTACGAATGGCGAGAAGACCAGCATATTCGCCCTGAGAGCCAGAGTTCGGCTGAAGTGAAACTGCGTCATATCCTGTGATCTCGACTAGCATGTCTTCGAGATCTTTAATCAACTCAACATAGCCTTGAGCTTGATCAAGAGGCACAAACGGATGGATCTCTCCAAACTCAGGCCAGGTGACCGGGATCATTTCAGTAACGGCATTCAACTTCATTGTGCAGGAACCCAATGGAATCATCGCACGATCCAAGCCAATGTCTTTATCACATAGCTTGCGCAAATAGCGCATCATCTCTGTTTCGGAATGATAGCTATTGAACGTTGGGTGAGTAAGAAAGTCTGTACGACGCGCAAGAGCAGCTGGCAGGTTACTATCTATTGTTTTATCGAGCGTAACAACGGTTTGCCCTTCAACACCAAAGACGGACCAAAGGATCTCTATATCGTCTCGAGTGGTGGTTTCATCGACAGAAACACCAAGCGTATTATCATCTACGACACGCAGGTTCATTTTGTTGTCGCGTGCTTTAGCAGCAATGGCATCAGCCTTGCCTGCAACTTTGATCGACAGGGTGTCAAAGAACGCGTCATGCAGGACCTCAACACCACCGGCCTTAAGACCTGCAGCAAATATGGAAGCAAGACGGGCAACACGGCGTGCAATGGTCTTAAGACCTTCCGGCCCGTGATAAGTCGCGTAGAAACCTGCCATGTTGGCAAGAAGAGCCTGTGCGGTACAAATATTACTCGTGGCTTTATCGCGACGGATATGTTGTTCACGCGTCTGCAGTGCCATACGTAGCGCTGGGTCACCATGTGCATCGACAGACATACCAACCAGACGCGCAGGAATAGAGCGTTTATAAGAATCGCGGGTCGCAAAATATCCAGCGTGCGGACCTCCAAAGCCCATTGGAACGCCAAAACGTTGCGC
Source organism: Rhodospirillales bacterium 47_12_T64 (assembly GCA_002162915.1). Lineage (GTDB taxonomy): Bacteria > Pseudomonadota > Alphaproteobacteria > Kiloniellales > Kiloniellaceae > Kiloniella. The sequence continues at coordinate 5,413 of MABB01000032.1, read as the reverse complement.
CGAACCAACGGCAAAGTCAGCACCAAGCTCACCAGGGCTCTTGATCAAGGTCAGCGCCAAGATATCAGCAGCCAGACCAGCAAGTCCCTTGTTACCCTGAATAGCAGCAATGAGATCGCTATAGTCATCAACCCGGCCTGACACACCTGGATACTGGAAAAGCGCGCCATAGACAGCTGCCGGATCGAGATCCTTACGTGGATCACCAATAACGACTTCATAACCAAGGGCGGCAGCGCGCGTTTTAATCACTGCGATGCTCTGCGGCAGCAGATCCTGATCGACAAAGAAAACAGTCGCTTTACTTTTTGCAACCCGGCGACAGAAAGTCATTGCCTCAGCAGCAGCTGTGCCTTCATCAAGCATGGAAGAATTCGCCAGTTCCATACCTGTGAGATCGCTAATCATGGTCTGATAGTTCAGGACCGCCTCAAGACGACCTTGTGAAATTTCAGCTTGATAAGGCGTGTAAGCAGTATACCAACCTGGATTTTCCAGAACGTTTCTCAAGATTACCTTCGGAACATGGGTTCCGTAATACCCCATGCCAATGAAAGATTTGAAAACTTTATTCTTCACAGCAATTGAACGGGCATGTGCGAGCACATCGGTTTCAGTCTGACTGCCCGCCATGGCAAGCGGGTCTGCTTCACGAATAGCTTCAGGTACAGTTTTATCAGAAAGCTCTTCCAAAGAACCAAGGCCAAGCAAGGCTAACATTTCGGTCTGCTCAGCATCGGTTGGCCCGATGTGGCGACGAACAAAGTCAGTTTTCTGCTCCAGGTCCAGAAGCGACATTTTTGTATCAGACATGGCGAATTCCTTAAATTAAACGAATGCTCAGCCCCAGCAGGGGCTGGCATCAGTCAACACACTCCGTAGTGCATTCTTCCTATTAACGTGGGTCTTGATACTAACCCTGGCCTTCAATGAAGGTTTTGTAGGCATCAGCGTCCATCAACTCTTCAAGCTGAGAAGCATCAGAGATTTTTACTTTATAGAACCAGCCCTCACCCATTGGTGCAGAGTTCACAAGGCTCGGCTCATCAGCCAGTGCCTCGTTACCTTCGATCACTTCACCATCACAGATGGCAAGAACTTCACTGGCAGCCTTAACCGATTCAACAACGGCAGCTTCGTCACCCTGCTCAAGATCCTTGCCTTCGTCTGGAACTTCAACGAACACAACATCGCCGAGTTGCTCTTGAGCAAATTCTGTGATTCCAACTGTGCCAATATCGCCATCGACAGAAATCCATTCGTGGTCTTCACTGAATTTAACTTCGCTCATAATCCTGATCCTTTTACTTACATTTTTTATTCTAGGGTTTATTAATTGGGACGTGCCCTCGTTTATTCGGGTACTTATTTCCGAAATGGGTTTCAAATTTAACCCCGGAAATAACTTTTTTGCTCAAACGGCATTTTAACGACCCGGCATGGTAATTCCTTGCCGCGGACTAAAGCATTCAAAGCGGTATCTGGTGCTTTATAATCTGAGGTAACATAAGCAATGGCTATCGGTCCGCCAACGGATGGACCAAACCCGCCGCTGGTCACTTTTCCGATGACTTCTCCGCTCGCATTCGCGATCTCTACACCTGCGCGAAGTGGAGCACGGCCTACAGGGAGAATTCCGACAAGACGGCGCGGCGCACCATCTGCAATCTGTTGCAAAATAACATCATCGCCAGGGAAACCACCTTCGGCACGACGGCGCTTTTGTATTGCCCAGATAAGCCCTGCTTCAATTGGGGTAGTCGTTGTATCAATGTCGTTACCATAGAGGCAAAGGCCTGCCTCCATACGAAGAGAATCACGCGCACCCAAGCCGGAAACTTCAACTTCGGGCTCTTCCAATAAACGCCGAACAATAGCGTCTGCCTTATCACCTGGAATTGCGATCTCGTATCCGTCTTCGCCAGTATATCCAGAACGACTTACCTGACAGGTAACACCATCTATATCCAGTGACATAAACGTCATAAACTTCATATCTGCGCAACGGGCGTCAAAACGGGCCAGTACATCCACAGATTTTGGACCTTGAAGAGCAATCAGGGCGTTATCATATTCGACTTCAACTTCAACCTGATCGCCAATTTTCGATTTGATGTGCGCAATATCTGCGTCTTTACATGCCGCGTTTATCACAAGGCTTAACCCGCCGGGAACTTTGGTGATCATTAAATCATCAAGGATACCACCCTCTTCGTTTGTAAAGAAGCTGTAGCGAATTGAGTTCTCTGCCAAATTAGCTAAATCAGCTGGTAACAGACTCTCAAGAGCAGAAATTGCATTCTCGCCCATCAACCGAACAATCCCCATATGAGATACATCGAAAATGGCCGCTGCAGCACGCGTTTGTTTGTGCTCAGCCATGATACCTGCAGGATATTGAACGGGCATAGAATAACCTGCGAAAGGAACCATTTTAGCACCCAGTTCCACGTGCAGATCATAAAGAGGAGTTTTCTTAAGGGTTTCCGACATAACCATGCTCCAAAACACAAAGGACAAAACACACCAGTCTCACGACTACTGCATCCCCCTCTGTCTTAGAACCTGAGAGATTCACAAAAGATAAAATCCTTTGCTTACTCCGTCGGTGCTTTACGTTTCTGTAAAGCTTTCCAGAGTTGCCTGCCTCATGCGGTCCATGTTGCCTGAGAGTTTCCGGGGCGGTTGCTCCTTCGGCGCCATTTCAAAGGTTTCCTGTAAGAAACTTTTAAACAGACTCTCCCGCGAGAGGTATTACGGCAAATAACTAAATTGTATTACGACAACTTAATTTCTAGATGTTTACGCTGTTCTGAAAAAAAGTCAACTGCAGACGACACAAATTTAAGTGACCGCGACAAAACTCATTTAACAACAACAGCTTATTTCCAAAAGGAAATCAAAATACCTAAAACAAGCAAAGAGAATACGATCGGAAACAAACCAGCTTAGGTTGGCTTAATCGTCGGAATAAAGGCAATCTCGCAATTCACGTTACGGGATCATGCGCTGTCAACAACGTAAAATCCAAAAACTATTCGAAAATTTATAGCTTAGTTTTGTTGTAATAAAGCTCGCTACGGGAGAGTTCGAAGCCGATAAAGATAATGTAATCTTCACCAGTATCGCCGCGGTCCAGTACAATCGATGGATAAATATTATCGACAATTGCCACTGAAGTCAGATTGCCTTCAAAAGGGGCAACCAGCTCAAAAGATTCACGGGATAAAATTTTACGATCCAGTGTTGCTACTGCAACAAAGTAATTGAATTTGGCCCCGCCGTCACTTGCGGGCCCCTGATTCAACTCAAACCGGACAACAACCTGATTCTTTAGAGTGTTAGTCTCTTCATCCAGAATACATCCGCCGACAAAATTATTAATGTTGGCCTCAAAGGTCACATCCGTCAGATCTCGACCGTTTCCCTGGAACCGGGTCATTTCTTGCGCCTCTTTCAGAACAATTAGTTCCGGACAAGCGGGGGGAGCTTTTTCTGGTTCAATCAATCCACAGCCAGCAAGCCCGAGTAATGTAATTAGTGCCAGCAACGGCGTAGAAAACAAATACGATACTGACCAATTCAATAACCGACCCATGAACCTAATAATCCTATATTTCAGACCAAGAACAGTGTCCTTTTCCGGCCTCTTCCATACTCATCCAAGCTTCACGAAAAAACCGTTTAAGTGATTCGCGGCAACTTTAACGACTATTTGTGCCATTGCAAAGCATGATCATATACGGATATTTTCCAAACAAAGCCAACATGACCACCTTTAAGGCTTTCCTAGCCTCAAGCACTGTATTAGTTTGCGCTTGAAACAAGATGAGCTACTCTCTTGGGAAAATACGGATAAGCCTCATGACGAAACCAAATTTAACAATTTTACTCGCAAGTCCACGCGGTTTTTGTGCCGGGGTTGATCGCGCAATTGAAATTGTTGAGCGCGCCCTGGTCAAGCATGGATCCCCTGTTTATGTCCGGCACGAAATTGTCCACAATCGGTATGTCGTCGAAAATCTTGAGCAAAAAGGAGCCGTTTTTGTTCAAGAACTGGACGAGGTCCCTGAAGGATTACCGGTAATTTTCTCAGCTCACGGCGTTCCAAAATCAGTACCAGCGGCAGCAGAGGCCCGCGAGTTACTCTATTTTGACGCCACTTGCCCATTGGTAAGCAAGGTTCATAGAGAAGCAGAACGGCATGAAAGAGATGGCAGGCAAGTAATCCTCATCGGACACGCCGGACACCCTGAAGTGATCGGAACTATGGGGCAAATAAGTGAAGGTTCCATTTTACTTGTCGAAACAGAACAAGACGCTGAACAGCTGGAAGTGCCAAACCCAGACAACCTTGCCTACGTCACCCAAACGACACTATCGGTCGATGATACAGCTTCAATTGTAAAAGTGCTCCTGCGCCGGTTCCCCAATATGGTCGAGCCCAAAAAAGAAGATATTTGTTACGCCACAACCAACAGGCAAGAAGCCGTTAAGGCGATAGCAAATCGGTGTGACGCGCTCCTCGTTATTGGAGCACCTAATTCTTCCAACTCTAAAAGGCTCGTCGAAGTTGCCTTTAAACAAGGATGCGATAAGGCCGCACTGGTTCAACGCGCTGTCGACATACAGTGGGATCAGTTAGCGGGAGTTAAAACTCTTGGGATTACAGCTGGAGCCTCCGCACCAGAAATACTCGTCGAAGAAGTAATCCAGGCTTGCAGAAACCACTTTGACGTGGTCATCGAAGAAATCAATATTCGAGACGAAAACGTGGTTTTCAGAGTCCCCAAGTCCCTGTCAGATACCCCAACAAACAAAGAAATTCACTGAGACTTCAATGGCCGTATATACAGAAGTACCCGACGACGAAGTCGAAACCTTTATTACTGAATATGATATCGGAAGTGTCCTTTCCCTGAAAGGCATCGCAGAGGGTGTAGAAAATTCGAACTATATCCTTCACACCACCCAGGGATTTTACATCCTTACACTTTATGAAAAACGCGTTGAGAAAGCCGATCTCCCGTTTTTCTTAGGATATATGCAGCACCTCGCGGCAAAAGGCATATCCTGCCCTGTACCAATTGCTGGTAAAGACGGGAACAACTTACGCGAACTCTGCGGCCGCCCAGCAGCAATAACGGCTTTCCTCGAAGGAATGTGGCCTCGGCGCATACAGCCATTTCATTGCAGAGCACTTGGCCGCACCATGGCTGAAATGCATCTCGCCGGGCAGGATTTTAAAATTCAGAGGCCTAATTCCCTATCCGTTACAGGTTGGAAAGAGGTTCTTGTATCCTGCGGCGAACAAGGCGAACAAGTTAAATCCGGCTTGACCAAAACTCTTAAAGAAGAGCTTGATTTTATTGCCTCCGGCTGGCCTAAAAATCTGCCCAAAGGTGTTATTCAT
>MABB01000019.1:14687-16006 GCA_002162915.1 Rhodospirillales bacterium 47_12_T64 | reverse complement strand
ATCTGAGTTAAGGCATCGGTCAGAGATTCAGTTTTTACCTTCTCCAGGTTTTCCTGCAGGTTGTCTATTTGGCTGGAAGACTGTTGAAGCTGATTTTGAAGGGCTTTGTTTTTTTCAGTTATTGCTGCGGTTTCGCGGATAATTTCAGAAACAAATTTATTAAGAGAGGCAGGACTGTTTTTCCCTGAAAAATTACTGGAAATATCTGTGGCAAGGCTGGTGATCTTTTCCCCGAAAATTTCGGTATCACTTCCAGCATCACCTATATGCTCAATAACCTGTTTCAACGTCTCCTGGAGCTTCTCCCCCGCTTCCTGGATATGTTCGCTCTGCTCTTGATGAGAGAGATAAAACCTAGTGTAGAGGGCATTTGACACTTCGACAGGAAACAAGTCGTCGCCCTTAATAATTTCGTCTATTGCTGCTGTAAGGGGAGGGTTTTTGCCACTCACATAGTCATACCAGATCGTGTAGTTCGGAGGCGTAGACGGGATACCTCTTTGCGTCATAATTTTGATGGCTTGCCCGGTATATTCCTGAGCATTTGCAAAACTATCTGCGACCAGCATTTCCGGCTTTCCCTTAAAGATTTGTTTAAATCATTAAACTCATATCTGAGCTTTGCAGTGGTTAGCCATTTATTGGTGATTTTTACCAAAACTACAACATCGATTATCAGGTGAATAACTGTTTAATGCCCCACAGAGATCACAATATTGTTAAAAACATCGAGTGCTTCAGTAAGACTGCGAGATCGCTTCAGTCGTTTCTGGCCTTTGAAAATCGTGAATTCATCGTACTTATTTTTATGTCCCTTGGATTTGATGACCGCAAACAAGGGAGTTTCATGAGCATGTCTGAATATAGAAAAAACGGCGCAGTCATTTAATAGATCAATCGCATAATCGCGCCATTCACCCTTAGCTACCCTTTGACTGTAAACAGATAGGAGGAGTCCGAGTTCACTTCGGTTAAAAGTGACATGAAGAGAAGATTTTTTTCTCTTGTTCAGATAATGGACGGACGTCATGTAATCTTTACTCCGCTATTCTCCTTACAAGATGTAGCGTGGCTGATTTTTTGTTAAAGGTCTATATATTTGGTCAATAATTGGTGATTTTTTAAGAGCGCCAGATGTCTAGTTCCCGGATGCTATCGCAGGCTGTAACGATTGCTGGCTATGGTAAACGGTTGTTTGGGAACTGGCTTCTTCATACGGAGTTTCATAACAGGTTACGCCGCCAATGTTTCTATAGCAGTATAAATTCTCATACCCGGTATTTGCGAGACCGTTTTCAATCTCCTCGTCCCGGCAATAA
>MABB01000019.1:2050-14642 GCA_002162915.1 Rhodospirillales bacterium 47_12_T64 | reverse complement strand
GCCCAGCTGACAAAATGATCTGTAATTGTCTTGTCGGTGTGGACGAGTGTACCGACGCTGGCTGCAACTGTAACAGGATCAGTTAAACTGCACCCTGTCAGAGAGGAAAGAGTGAAAAAACACGCGAGAAAAATACCAAAAAAGCGTTTCATAATTTTGCCTAGTTTTAAGTCGAATATACACTGACGATAAGCCAAGTATGACATCGACAAAATGTCCCAAGTAATATCTTAAGGGGCTTTGGTAAATAAAATATTAGGATTTTAGGGGAAGCCGTTGTTAGATAACCGATCATTTTGGTTATTGGCGATTGTTGAGAAGGCAAAGTTTCTATATAAAGTTCAACGAATTTCGAGCGCAGTTTGATTTGTTTGTCTCATGAAGAGACTATCAAGGATAAACTGCACTGTTCGTAAACCGAGGGATAATTAATTCGTGGCTGATATTTTTCAGGAAATCGAAGAAGATCTGAAACGTGAACGCGTTGAAGTTCTGTGGAAAAAATACGGAAACTGGGTCATTGGCGCAGCAGTAGCAATTGTACTAGCTACCGCCGGGATCAAAGGCTGGGGTAGTTATCAACAGTCAGTTCAGTCTGAGAAGTCAGAAACCTTCGCTGCAGCGTTTGAGCTAAGCGAAGCTGGCAAAACGGACGAAGCTCAAACCAAATTGGAAAGTTTATCAAGCGAAGACGACGGCTACGGTACGCTTGCACGCTTTGAACAGGCCCGGATGCTTTCTGATAAGGGTGACACCTCTGCAGCCGTTAAAATCTGGGATGATATTGCCAAGAGTGATCCCCCTATCCAAAAGCTCAAAGATGTCGCTTCCCTGTTGGCTGCGATGCATTTGGTTGAAGACGGAGACATTACAGACGTTAAGCAACGTCTGGCGAGCCTCTCTGTTGCAGGGGCCCCGTTTCGGTTTAGTGCTCTTGAGTTGCAGGCTTTGGTCGCTCTTCGAGAGGGAGATAATGCTGCTGCGCGCGCATTCTTCCAACAGCTTGCTGACGACACTGAGGCACCAAATGGCATAAGAGGACGTGCCGTTCAAATACTTGAGAGCTTGGCGGAGTAGTATTGATGTTGTTGGATATGCGGAAAGTCCTGTTCATACTGGGACTAGGATTTGTACTGACCGGGTGTAGCCTCTCTGATGGATGGTTCGGTGATGAAGAACTCCCGCCTTTGCCCGGGGCGCGAATTTCCATCCAGTCCGTAGATAAGGGGCTGACCGCCGATCCGACAATATCAGATCAACGTATTGTTTTGCCCCAACCCTTTACGAACACCTATTGGACACATAACGGCGGGAATCCTGCACATGCGATGTTCCATCTGTCTCTCGGAGATTTGCCGCGTGAGAGTTGGAATGATGATATTGGAGAGGAAAGTGATGGAGACGAGCTTATCCTTGCACAGCCAATTGTCGTAGAATCCGTGCTCTTCACAATGGATGCGCGCTCCACAGTAAAAGCCTTTGATCGTTTGACAGGAAAAGTTTTTTGGGAAAAAGATCTCGATCCGGAAGATGAAGACGATGGTTTCTTTGGCGGTGGCATAGCCTACGCCGATGGCCGAATTTTCGTTACCACCGGATTTGCACGAATTTTTGCACTGGATGTAAGGTCAGGGGACGTTGTCTGGACACAGAATGCGCCTGCACCTATGCGCGCTGCGCCAACAGTCAATGGGGGACGCGTATTTGTCATAACCCTTGATAATCAAACTCTGGCGCTTGCTGCAGATGATGGGCGCCGTCTCTGGAGCCATGTCGGTGTACAGTCAGAAACCAGCTTGCTGGGTGGCGCGAGTGCTGCGATTGCAGGCCGTAAACTGATTGTTCCCTACTCTTCGGGTGAGATCGTTGCAATCGATGTCATTGAAGGTGAAGTCGAGTGGACGCTTGATCTATCATCGATTAAAAAGACTGATCCGCTTACCGATCTTGCCCATATTCGTGCGATGCCTGTTATTGACAGGGATCGTGTTATCGCGGTAAGTCACTCTGGCCGAATGGTCGCCATTGATTTGAAAGAAGGTGTCCGGCTTTGGGATACTGATATTGGCGGTGTACAGATGCCGTGGGTAGCGGGAGAATTTATATATGTTCTCACCAATGATTCCCAGGTTGCGGCAGTTAGACGTCAGGATGGTCGTATCCGTTGGGTACAGCCTTTGCCACGTTACATGGATCCAGAAGATCGAAAAGATTTAATCGTTTGGCAGGGGCCTGTTCTTGCGAGCGATCGGTTGATTACCGCCGGATCACATGGCGAAGCCATTTCACTTTCTCCCTATACCGGAGAAATCTTGGGTTATCTAGAATTACCGGACGGAGCAGCAATGCCACCAGTTATTGCTGGCAATAGCTTGTACTTCCTGACAGCAGAAGCTGAAATTATCGCGATGCAATAAGCCACTAGGCTTATCAGCGAGAGAAAGACTAAAGTAATGACTTTCACAGTTGCTATTGTGGGCCGCCCTAATGTGGGCAAGTCGACACTATTCAACCGTCTTATCGGCAAACGTATGGCGTTGGTCGATGACCAGCCAGGTGTTACGCGAGATCGTCGGGAAGGTGAAGCTTACCTTTTTGATCGACGTTTTCGTATTATCGATACTGCTGGGCTGGAAGAAGCCTTCGATGGCAGCCTTGAAGCAAGAATGCGTCAGCAGACAGAGCGTGCGGTAGAAGACGCAGACCTTGTGCTTATGCTTATTGATGCACGGGTTGGCGTGATGCCTATTGATGAGCATTTTGCAAAGCACCTGCGCCGCGGTAAAACCCCAATCGCTTTGATGGCGAACAAGTGTGAGGGAAAAGTCGGCGATGAAGGCCTGATAGATGCTTATCGACTTGGTTTGGGAGAGCCGATCCCGTTCTCTGCTGAGCATGGTTTGGGTAGCAGTGATCTCTACGATGTTATTAGTGAGCATATGTTGAGCGCGATCGAAGCGAAGGCTACTGCTGAGGTTCGTGTTCCTCCAAAAGACAAAATTCCTGAAGACAAACATCTGGACGATCAGTCTGAAACTCAAAACGATGAAGATTTGGGAGAAGATGAGTTTGAAGGGTTTGAAGAAGGGGAAAAAGAACGCGGTCCTCTTCAGCTTGCCATTGTTGGCCGTCCGAATGTTGGTAAGTCGACCTTGATCAACAAATTGATTGATGAAGATCGCCTTTTGACCGGACCTGAATCCGGAATTACCCGCGATGCTATTGCCGTGGAGTGGGAATATAAGGGGCGACCTCTAAAGCTTGTTGATACTGCTGGCTTGCGACGACGCTCAAAAATTGAAGATAAGATCGAAAAGTTATCTGCGTCTGATACCATTCGTGCATTGAAATACGCGCAAGTGGTTGCTCTGGTTCTTGATCCGGACGGCGTGTTGGATAAACAGGATTTGACCATTGCCCGTCATGTGATTGATGAAGGGCGTGCACTTATTATTGTCATCAACAAGTGGGATATCTGTAAAGATAAAGATGCTGTGATGCAGCGGTTAAAAGACCGCCTTTTGACATCACTACCTCAAGTCAAAGGTATCCCTGTTGTTACAATCTCAGCCCTCAAAGGGCACAAGCTCAACAAGATGCTGGATATGGTGTTGGATGTTTACGACATCTGGAACATCAGATTGCCAACGGCTGGCTTGAACAGATGGCTGGCTGAACTTCTGGAGAGGCACCCGCCGCCCGCACCAGGCGGAAGGCGTATTAAGCTGAAATACATCACTCAAGCGCGTGCTCGACCGCCGACCTTCGCCATTTCCTGTTCTTTGCCTGAAGATCTCCCGGCTTCCTATACAAGGTTTCTAGAGAACAATCTTCGTCAAACCTTTGATATTCCGGGAGTGCCGCTAAGAATGCATATGAAGAAGGGGGATAACCCCTACGCTGGTAAAAAGAAACGTAATCAATAACGTAAAAGGGCCGCAACTTGCGGCCCTTTTACGTTTCAAAATGTATGCTTATCAGTCTTCTCTGATATCAATAATCTGACCGTTAACCTTGCAGTCAACCGATGCGAGATCAACAAAGCTGTCTGTTATTTCCTCTGGCGCACGGACGGTCATGGGATCTTCACCGGGGAAAGCCTTTTCCCTCATAGAGGTCCTGATTGGTCCTGGGGAGATTAGGTTAGCTTTGACGTTGGTTTTTTCTAGTTCGCTGGCATAACACTGAACCATGGTGCTCAGTGCTGCTTTCGAGGCCTTGTAAAGGCTCCAATAAGCTTTTGGGGTCGAACCAGTGGTCACGAAAATTGCGCGGCCTGCATCTGATTTTTTTAACAGCGGGTCCAAGCTTCGAATTAATCGATAGTTTGCTGTTACGTTGATATCAAATGCTTCTTGCCAAATTTTAGGTTTGATGTGACCGATAGGAGAAAGGGGACCAAGAGAGCCAGCGTTTCCAACAAGGATATCAAGTTTCCCATAGCGATCAAAAAGAGAAGCACCAAGCTGATCAAGGCCATCCATATCTTTCAGGTCGTGAGGAATAAGGATGGGATTTTTCCCGCCAGCAGAACGAATTTCGTCATCAAGCTCTTCAAGAGCACCAACGGTTCTGGCCATAAGTAATAGTTGGGCGCCTTCTGAAGCAAATCGTTTGGCGACGGCTCTGCCGATACCTCGTGATGCACCAGTTACGAGGGCAAGGCGCCCTTCAAGGCGGCCATTATTCGTCTCGGTCATTTCTGATTCTTTCTATCCGGCTTTTTTCGTAGCTGGCTTTTCCGATTTCAAAAACTCGGGGACGTCAATTACCTGATCTTGGTAATCATCAATCTGAGTTGGATAAAATCCAGTGAAGGGAGAGTCACAATACTGTGGTTCTTTGTTGTTACGGCCCTCAAGGCCCATCGCACGATACATGCCATCTACGGATAGGAACGCCAGACTATCGACCCCAATGTACTTTGTCATTTCTTCTAGGTCCATTTGAGCTGCAAGGAGTTCCTTGGACTTGGAAATGTCGATACCATAGAAATAAGGATAGCCAATCGGCGGAGACGCAATTCGCATGTGTACTTCTTTTGCACCGGCAGCCCGGACCATTTCGACGATTTTAAGTGAAGTGGTTCCCCGAACGAGCGAATCGTCAACGAGAATAACCCGCTTGCCTTCTAGTACGGCTTTGTTCGCATTGTGCTTGAGTTTGACACCAAGGTTGCGAATTTGTTGGCTGGGTTCAATAAAAGTACGACCGACATAGTGGTTGCGGATAATGCCGAGTTCGAAGGGGACACCGGATTCTTGTGAGTATCCAATAGCTGCGGGGACACCCGAATCAGGCACCGGGACAACCACATCAGATTCTATGTGATTCTCGATTGCGAGCTCTTTACCGATGTTTTTTCTTGCCTCGTAAACACTGATACCATCAATGAACGAATCTGGGCGGGCAAAGTAAATATATTCAAAAATACATGTTTGCTGTGGTGTCGGCGGGAAGGGGCGCATGGATTCCACGCCATCATCGGTGATAACGATCAATTCCCCAGGTTCTACGTCGCGGACAAATTCGGCGCCGATAATATCAAGTGCGCAGGTCTCGGAGGCGACGACATAACAGTCTTCAAATTTTCCGAGAACCAGAGGGCGAATCCCGTTGGGATCGCGAACCGCGATAACGCCTTCTTTTGTCATGCAAAGAAGCGCATAGGCCCCTTGGATACGCTGGATGGCATCGATGACCTTACCGACAATGGTATCTTGTATTGAGGTCGCAACGAGATGAAGAATGACTTCCGTATCCATTGTGGATTGGAAAATTGATCCTCGCATAACGAGTTGGTCGCGAATTTTTTGAGAGTTTGTTAGGTTCCCGTTATGGCACAGAGCAAAGCCACCGTCGTGAAGATCAGCAAAAAGAGGCTGTACATTTCTTAAAGCGGTTTCACCAGTTGTTGAATACCGGGTGTGTCCGATGGACGAGCGGCCTTTGAGGCGCTCGATTACTTCTTGTGAAGAGAAGTTGTCCCCAACTAAACCAAGTGCCCGATGGTTGTAAAATTCGTTACCGTCATAGCTGACAATACCTGCTGCTTCCTGTCCGCGATGCTGAAGTGCATGCAAGCCTAAAGTAACGAGCGCTGCAGCGCCTTTGTGACCATGGACGGCATAGACGCCGCATTCTTCGTGGAGTTTATCATCATCATGAAGATCTTCGAGTGTCATGGCTTTAGCTCTCCTGAACTCAGAATAGGAACCATTATTCGCTGCCACTTACGGCTTCGATGGTTTTTTGCATTTGTGTGCGCATAGTGTCGTTGTAGCCAGAATCGCCACCTTCGTCGGTGGGCGCTTTTGATTTTGGATTCATGAGCTGTTGGTACGTTTGGCTCGCATCGTAAACTTGTTTGGCTGCTGCGGCTTGAGCCAGTACTTTTGAAATCGTTTCATTGTGAAATTTCTGAGGCATAAGTTTCACTAGAACGGCTGAGCCCTGTTGAATAGCGGGGCGCGTTTTAGCGCGCTCGACGTCTTCAGGCCAGCCTTCTTCTTGTGGCATCAGAAATACAAATAGGGCTATCCAGGTAATACAGACGATGATACCACCACGTAAGAGGCCAAAAAGGAAGCCGAGTGACCTGTCCAGAGGGCCAAAAGTACTCTCTCTTACATGCCTGCAGATTGATCTGATGAGGACCATCAATAGACCAAGCGTGATAACGAAAAGAGCAAACCCTGTAACGAGTTCAGCAACAAAGGGAATGTTGATGAATTTTTGAACGTGAGGGAGTAGGGGATGGAATCCCCACAGAGTAACAAAGCCTGCTCCGATCCACGATGCAACGGAGAGAATTTCGTGCACGAATCCCCGAAACAAGGCAAAGAGACCTGAAACAACGACAATGCCAATTACGGCGACATCAAACAGTGAGATGGGTAAGTTTTCCATCAATACCTAACATTTTTGCCGGTTAGTTAGCTGCAACTTTCTTAACAGATCTGGCTGCAAACAGTGCAACAAGATCCTGCAGGTGCTCAATCTGTCTTGTATCTAACCCCGAAGTGATCTGATTACAATTCTTCTTTGTGCGGATTGGCGGAATAATTGCATTTTTAAAGCCAAGTTTTGTCGCTTCCTTCAACCTGCTTTCAGACTGGTTAACGGCACGGATCTCACCTGAGAGGCCAATTTCTCCAAATACTACAGTATCTTCGGGAACAGGTATGTCCATCGCTGCGGATATTAATGCGGCGGCTACCGCCATATCTGCGGCAGGTTCGCCGATGCGCAACCCACCTGCGACATTCAGGTATACCTCGTTTCCGGCCAGAACTAATCCGCATCTCGCTTCCAGCACGGCGAGAATCATCGCAAGCCTTCCAGAATCCCATCCGACAACCGCCCGGCGAGGGTTTGCTTGTTGGGAAGGGGATACCAATGCCTGGATTTCAACCAAAACAGGGCGCGTACCTTCCAGCCCAGCAAAAACGGCTGCGCCAGTGACATTTCCTCTACGTTCCGCAAGAAAGAGTGCCGAGGGATTGGCAACCTGCTCAAGACCTTGTTCGGACATTTCAAAGACACCGATTTCATCGGTGGGCCCAAAACGGTTTTTCACCGCGCGTAATATACGAAAGTGGTGGCCACGCTCACCTTCAAAGGTAAGAACAGTATCGACCATATGTTCGAGGACCTTTGGCCCGGCAATAACACCCTCTTTGGTGACATGGCCAACCAACAGGAGGCTGAATCCTCTATTTTTGGCGAGCTGGATTAACTCTTGGGCGGATGCTCTGACTTGGGATACCGTGCCTGGTGCAGAATCCAAGCTATCGACAAACATTGTCTGGATCGAATCAATAACGACGACTTGCGGAGCGTTATTGTCATCAAGTGTCGTTGCGATGTCGCGTACTGAAGTGGCTGAAGCCAGAAGGAAGTCATCGCCTTTGAGGCCAAGACGTCTGGCACGTAAGCGGACCTGATCAATCGCTTCTTCACCAGAAATGTACACGCATCTGGTTCCGGCATTTGTCGTGAGGGCAGCTAAGACTTGCGTAAGGAGGGTCGATTTTCCGATGCCGGGATCGCCTCCGATAAGAACCGCAGAACCCGGGACAAGGCCACCGCCGCAAACACGGTCAAATTCGACATTGTTGCTGATCATACGGGAGACAGGTTTGCTATTCCCCTCTAGGCTGACAAACTCAACCTGTTTTCCTTTACGGACATTCTTCTTAGCCAGACCACCTGGGACAGAGGAAGCTGAACTCGCCTCTTCGGTTATCGAGTTCCACTCTCCACAACCGTCGCACTTTCCACTCCACTTGACGTAATCTGCGCCACATGATTGGCAAACATATCGGGTTACAGCACGTGCCAAGTTAGGTCTCCCTTTCGTTCAAAGTCATGGCTTAGCAGGTGTTCTTGATTTGTTCAAGTGCTTGGCTTGTGTCGCAGGGTATTTTTCTGTTTCCATATACCGTGTTGGTAGCCTTTTGATTTTCTGATACTGGCCTATATTTACAGTCATTTCGAAGGACAGCGTCAAAATACTTTCCTGGCTACATTAATTGGTTCGCGGTACGAATTCCATGGGTACAACAAGGAAGCCGTATTTACCGAGCTTTGATCGTTTCTGAGGCCCATTCGAGTGGCTCAGGCAATTGGAATGGTGAGTAGTCCACGCGCAGTACGTGTCTGTCGATCTCGAATTCTGCAGGAAGGGACCTGTGCAAAGTGAGCATAGCAAGGACAAGTACGTCTCCTGGCTCTGCGGCAGTCAGTTCAGCTTCGTAACAGGCAGCAGTCGACGCCGCTGAACCAGCAGGAACTTTCCCTTCACGATGGCTACCGAGCGCGATCTCCATCGCACCGCTTTCTGCTGTATTTCTGTCGAGATGGACTCGAACAAATAGCATGGATCCCAAAAACTTCGCAGGAGGTTCGCAATGCCAAGTGCCTGATTTCCGTGACCAATTTGAATACCCGGACATTTCAACCCGGTCTTTGACAGTAATTACACGGTCTTGATGCCAAGGTACTCCCCAGTTGGCATCCGCGTTCTTGTCAAAAGAAATGAGGCGAATAGGCCGCATTCCAGACCATGCGGTTCTGATCACTTTGTTGAAAGACGCCGCTTCTATCGCTCGGTATAAAGGGGAGTTACCAGGGATACGGGCTCCGGGGCGGCCATCAAGAGAAGAAAGCTCTTTGAAATTTTTCAGTTCGTTTGACGGAATGGCGTTGCGTAACCAAACTCTTCCATCTCGCTCGAACTCTTTAACTATTTTCGATATTTCAATCATTTTCCGCTGCCTGTCTATATCTGGATCAACCATCGACGGGAAGCGTAATCATGGACAACCTTTAGGTTCATCAGCAGGGTTTGTCGACACGACATTTTTTAGCCGTTTTATTCAGCGGCGCGATCCGTATTTGTCACGCTGACTTTGATTGGACCTTCCAGCAAACCGTTGATGAATTGATGGATGTATGGGTTGTCTGTCGTTTCAAGATTTTCTGTTGGGCCGATCCACGCAATTTTTCCCTGGTAAAGCATGGCGATACGGTCAGATATACGTTTTGCAGAGTCCATGTCATGGGTAATCGTTAATGCCGTTGCGTCGAGCTCTTTAACGGACTGGACGATCAAACGATCAATGACATCTCCCATGACAGGATCAAGCCCTGTCGTTGGTTCATCGAAGAACAGGGTCTCCGGGCTTGTCGCAATGGCCCGGGCCAAGCCGACACGCTTTTTCATTCCGCTTGATAGCTCAGCGGGATTTTTGGTGGCAAAGCGTTCGCCCAGTCCAACTTCGGATAATTTTTCAATGGCGATCTTGTGTGCGTCTTCTCTGGGCATGCCGTGGGCCTGGATTAAGCCAAACGCAACGTTCTCCCATATGGTGAGAGAATCGAATAACGCTGCGTATTGAAATAACATACCAAATTTACGACGTACGCTCTCCATTACACTGCCGTTGAGCCCAACAATTTCCTGCCCGTCAATTTGAATGCTTCCAGAATCCGGCTTGAGTAAGCCGAGAACACATTTCAAAAGGACTGATTTTCCTGTGCCTGAACCACCGATTACAACAAGAGATTCGCCTTCGTGAATATCCAAATCTAGATTGTCGAGCACAATCTTCTTACCGAAAGCTTTGGATAGCCCCCGAATTCTGATTCTAACGGCCTTGTTTGTTACATCGTGCTGATCGGTCATCTGGAGAAAAACAACTCGGTAATGATGTAGTTAAAGGTCAGGATCAGGATGGAGGCGGAAACAACTGCGTTTGTTGTTGCAGATCCAACACCTTGAGCTCCGCCTTTTGAATGGAACCCGTGATAACACCCCATCAACGTAATAATAAAGCCAAATGCGGCAGCTTTAACCAGACCTGAGACAACATCGAGATACTCCATGAAATCGATCGTATTCTTAAGGTAGGTTGCAGGATTAAATCCGAGCTTGTGTACTGAGACGAGATACCCGCCAAAAACGCCAATTGTGTCGGCGACAAGAACCAATATGGGCAGAGTAAGCACCCCGGCGATAACACGTGGAGCTATCAGGTATTTGAAGGGATTTGTCGCCAAGGTGTAGAGAGCATCGATTTGCTCTGTAACGCGCATTGTTCCTATTTCAGCCGCCATAGCCGCGCCAACGCGACCCGCGACCATCAAGCCAGCTAATACAGGCCCGAGTTCACGTGTGATAGACACGATCACAACATTTGGTATAGCGCTTTCGGCCGAGAAGCGGGCAAAGCCAGTATAGCTTTGAAGAGCGAGTACCATCCCGGTAAATATTGCAGTCAGTCCAACAACGGGGAGGGAGTAGTACCCGACCTCGATCATTTGCTTGAGAATGAGTTTTGGATAAAACGGTGGGCGAAAGCAATGTGAAATCGCCGTAGACGCGAAGATTGACAAACGTCCAACAATCTCAAAAAAACTGAGAATAAGGCGACCAAGTGGTTGTAGAAGTGGCATACAGGTTACCGTCTAACTATCTGATTTTTGTGTAGGTTTGATGATGATAAAAAGCCGAGTGTGTTTAAGTCAGGAAAACATGGATTTGGATTGAATTTCATTCCAGCAGGTTTCCCCCTAAGGCTAGCCTCATAAAACATCTTTCTGCACCAGGCATTTGCATGCCAATCCTCGAGGAATGGTTACGGCTCAAAAATCCGGAGGTAACCATCTGAATAACGTTTTGCGATTGTGAAGATTAAAACGAACGAAATCACAGAAAGAGCACAATAGCCAAGGCGACCTATAGCGTCAATCTAGGGTAGCGTTATGAGCAAGAGCTTAATGACTTTCAGGCAGGTGATCTTCCTCTGCGAGGTCAGAGAACTTGGTGAATTCGCCGTTGAAATGCAGC
Source organism: Rhodospirillales bacterium 47_12_T64 (assembly GCA_002162915.1). Taxonomy (GTDB): domain Bacteria; phylum Pseudomonadota; class Alphaproteobacteria; order Kiloniellales; family Kiloniellaceae; genus Kiloniella. Next base: position 3,289 of record MABB01000019.1, on the reverse strand, counting down.
TGGACCGTACCAATTGGGCCGTGACGCTGTTTACCGATAATCATTTCAGCCTTGTTTCGTGCCGCATCCAGACGGGCTTCGTGATTTGCCAGCTTTTCATGGAACCTATCGGTAGAATCGTCGGCCCCCTGTCCTGGTTTCTCACGGGCGATGTAATACTCATCTCGATAGAGGAAGACCACCACATCCGCATCCTGCTCAATAGAGCCGGATTCGCGCAGATCGGAAAGCTGAGGGCGTTTGTCTTCGCGTTGCTCCGTCTGACGTGAAAGCTGTGACAGGGCAATAACCGGAACGTTCATTTCCTTTGCTATTCCCTTAAGTCCACGGGAAATTTCTGAAACTTCCTGCACGCGGCTGTCACTATTGCCACCAGGGGCACCAGACATCAGCTGAAGATAGTCAACGATGATCATATCCAGGCCGTGCTGCCTCTTCAGGCGGCGTACCCGGTTGCGTAAACCAGGAATTGTCAGGTTAGGGGTGTCATCGATAAAGAGCTTGTAATTCGAAAGTGCACGACTGACCTGAAAGACGTGTTCGAACTGGTCGTTTGATAGCTCACCCCTGCGCATTAAGTGCGAAGGGATTTCTGCTGCGGAGGACAAAATTCTGCTTGCGAGCTGGTCGGCGGACATTTCCAGTGAGAAAAAGGCAACGGACATCGGAATGTCAGCTTCATCTCCGTCAGCATTGTGTCCGGGCTTGGTGGCCTGAGCGATGTTGAACGCAATATTGGTGACAAAGGCAGTCTTACCCATAGAAGGGCGGGCTGCCAATATGATCAAGTCGGAATGGTGAAAGCCACCGAGGAGCTTGTCGACATCGCGCAGTCCGCTCGAGATACCCGCGAGGCCGTCGCCTTGTTTCATGGCGATGTCGATAAAATTTACAGACTCGGCCAATGCATCTGCAAATGAAACAAAACCACCTTCTGTCTGACCTACTTCTGCGAGTTGGTAGAGTTTCTGTTCCGCCCCTTCGATTTGCTGGGTGGCGGAGAGATCAAGCTCATGGGTATGTGCGTTGTTAACAACTTCTTCCCCAAGATCAATCAGCTCTCTTCGAATGTAGAGATCGTGAATAATCTTCCCGTACTCGGAAGCATTGATAATTGTAACAATGTTGCTTTGCAGTTCAGCCAGATAGCTTGTGCCGCCCAGTTCTTCCAGATTACCACTGCCAACGAAATAGTTTTTAAGCGTTGTTGCATTTGCCAGCTGTCCGCGTTCAATCAGT
>MABB01000019.1:0-1974 GCA_002162915.1 Rhodospirillales bacterium 47_12_T64 | reverse complement strand
CATAAGCTTTGTTGTTCGCCAACAGGGCGCCCAACAGGGCTTGCTCTACCTCGTAATTGTGAGGGGGTGAACGTAATTCAGGTCCATCATTAAAGGGGATGTCTGAATCAAAATGAGGGATCGCGTGATCTTCCATGGCCTCGGATCTGAAAGTTAAGGGTCAACAAAATTTATCATTACCACAGGATCTCAATACGGGGTCGATCCTGGATACTAATCCTGAGCCAAGAGCTTGTGCCATAAAATACTGTGGGTAGGGGAATGTATCTGGAAGAGGGGCAGAAGTACAGAATGTAAATAAAAAACGGCACCTTTAAAGGTGCCGTTTTTATAAAGTCTTTCAGAGTGTGAAAGGAAGATTACTCTTCGCTTTCGCCTTCTGTTTCAACGACTTCTTCTTCAGCTTCTTCAGCTACTTCTTCAACCACTTCATCAGCTTCTTCGCGGGCAGAAACGACAGAACCAGTATTTAACTGTTTTTCCGCTTCTTCCTGTGAACGGGCAGTGTTAACAACGATGCCAACAGTAACTTCCGGGTGAAGAACGATTTTTACATCGTGCAGACCCAAGGTCTTGATGACGTTGCTAAGAACAACCTGAGCACGACTGATTGTAACACCAGATGCTGTAACTGCTTCAGCGATATCGCGGGTGTTTACGGAACCGTAAAGCTGCCCGGAATCACCTGCCTGACGGATCAGAGAAACAGTCAAACCTTCGAGTGTAGAAGAAACTTTTACAGCTTCTTCGCGACGTTGGAGGTTGTCTGCTTCCAGCTGAACACGCTGGTTTTCGAAGTGTTCGAGATTGGCTTTGGTAGCGCGCATAGCTTTCTGCTTTGGAAGCAGGAAGTTACGTGCGTAGCCCGGTTTAACCGTAACTACTTCACCCATTTGACCAAGTTTTTCGATGCGTTCTAGAAGGACGACTTGCATGATACGATCTCCCTCTTATCCGATCAGGTATGGCAACAGAGCTAGGAAGCGAGCGCGTTTGATAGCTTTTGCAAGCTCGCGCTGTTTCTTAGCAGAAACTGCTGTTATACGACTTGGTACAATTTTACCGCGCTCGGAAATGAAGCGCTGCAAAAGACGTGTGTCTTTGTAATCAATCTTTGGTGCATTAGCACCAGAGAATGGGCAGCTTTTGCGGCGACGATTAAACGGGCGACGAGAACCAACGCCCTGACTAACGATTTGAACGGCCATGTTGTTCTTCCTTAGCTAGCTGTTGCTTCACGAGGTGCACGATCGCCACCTTCGCGAGGAGGACGACTACCACCACGGCCACCACGATCACCGCCGCGGTCATCACGACCGCCACGACCACCACGACCACCGCGTTCATCACGGCTGCCACGGTTCTGCATGACTGCTGAAGGCTCTTCTTCGAGTGCGTCAACTTTGATTGTCAATGTACGGAGTACATCGTCATTCAAGCGCATAACGCGTTCCATTTCCTGAACTGCAGCAGATGGAGCATCGAGATTAAGAAGAACATAGTGGCCTTTGCGATTTTTCTTAACGCGATAAGCCATGTTACGTAGACCCCAATATTCGGTCTTGCCTACGGTACCACCGTTCTCAGTAATGATTGTAGAGAACTGTTCTGTTAGTGTATCGACTTGAGAGGACGAGATGTCCTGACGTGCGATATATACACATTCATAAAAAGCCATAGTTACTCCTCACGGCTTTGTGGGCGCAGGGATTAACCTGTACCCGGAGCTGATGTCCTTGTTTCCGCTAGAGGTCACCAGCAAGGAGTTGATTTAGTGCGGATTAACGTGCGGAATATAACGATCCTGTCACTGGGGTCAAGCCCATTGCTTCACGGAGTTGGTATCTATTTGATTTTGTAAGCTAATAGTCAAATTTTCCAAACCTCTGATCTGCTCGTTGCTATGAATCCAATTCTGTTTCATTGCATATTCAACTGTGGAGCGGTATCTCTGTGCGCAGATCGTAATACACT
>MABB01000075.1 GCA_002162915.1 Rhodospirillales bacterium 47_12_T64 | reverse complement strand
TTGTGCATTTCCAGATTTAGATCAAAGTCGGTATTCGCGTATCCTGGGGTCGTCCTTACTCTTTTATTGATGCTGGGTATTCAGAGTATTCCAGGCATTCAAGGTATTTCGGGGGCTCTGGCGTCGGAAGGATCTTTTTTTACAGGTAGCGATGGTGTTCCAATCGTTCCTGGAATGGAAGAGATGCCTGGCTTGGGGGTTGTGTTCGACAAACCGGAAGGCCGGATCGTTGAAGGTTTTGCTTCGGGGTCAATAAAGCAGACAGAAATCAGGGATTTTTATGGCCGAACTTTACCCCAGTTGGGGTGGAGTGTTTTCGGTGAAGGTCTGTTTCGGCGCGAAGGTGAAGTGTTGAAGATCGAAATCCTTGAGGGTGTGGAAAATAGCAGATCGATTCTGCGAATTATTCTCGCGCCCTCTCAGTAAACATCCGGCACTCTTTGGGTTAATTTTAACTCTGTGGCAACACTTGCTGTGACAAGAAATTTGGGAGTTCCCGTATAAATGGCCTACGAATACATTATTGTGGAAAAGCATGATCGCGTCGGTTTGATTAAGCTGAACCGACCAGAAGCATTAAACGCGCTTTGCGCGGGGTTGATTGATGAATTGGGTCAGGCTGTCGCCGGTTTGGAAGCTGACGATAATATTGGCTGTTTGCTGGTTACGGGGTCTGAAAAGGCTTTTGCAGCTGGTGCCGATATCAAGGAAATGGTCAACAAGGATTTCCAGACGGCCTACCGTGAAGATTTCATCACGGATGATTGGGAAGTTCTTGCCAAGACCCGAAAGCCTGTCATCGCCGCTGTTGCGGGGTATGCGCTTGGTGGCGGGTGTGAAGTTGCCATGATGTGTGATTTTATCATCGCTGCAGACAATGCTAAATTTGGCCAACCAGAGATTACGATTGGAACCATACCGGGTGCGGGGGGAACACAGCGCCTCACACGTTTGATCGGTAAGGCGAAAGCTATGGATATGTGCCTTACTGGTCGCATGATGGATGCGGAAGAGGCGGAGCGCAGTGGTCTTGTGAGCAGGGTTGTTCCTGCGGACGGATTGATGGATGAGGCTCTGGCTGCTGCAAAGAAAATTGCGGGTTACTCTTTACCTGCGACGATGATTGCGAAAGAGGCTGTTGATCGCGCGTACGAGACGACACTTACCGAGGGACTCCGTTTTGAGCGCCGGGTATTCCACTCAACTTTTGCTCTGGATGACCGAAAAGAAGGTATGACCGCTTTTACCGAGAAAAGAAAAGCTGTGTGGAAGCATCGTTGATTCCTGTCATGATTCAGAAGGAGAATCCGGTGTATTTGGCTAAATCTATTGAGTTGGAGTCATTGTTGCTCATTAAATTGACTCATCTTGCTTGACGAACTCTCGGGGCACCGTTATAACGCCGCAACTTTCGAGATTCATTATTACTAAAGAATAGGCGCCAATCGATGGCTAATCATCTTTCTGCGAAGACCCGGATCCGTCGTAACGAACGTCGTTACGAATTGAACTCATCTCGCCTCGGCCGCATTCGCACTTTTGTTAAAAGTGTTGAAACTGCGATTGGTGAAGGCGACAAGCCTGCTGCTCAGGACGCATTTAAAGCTGCAATGCCTGAAATGCACCGTGGCGTTCGCTCCGGCATTTTGCGTAAAGGCACAGTTGCTCGTAAGCTGTCTCGTATGAACAGCCGCATTAAAGCACTGGGTTAAGTTTTCCCCACCTTAGGGTGGGTATTGGGAAAAGTCGTACTCTTTCTGAGTGCGACTTTTTTTTATGTCGAGTCGCTTGAGATTTCATTCTAGAATGTGATGTTTTCTTCATGCGTTTTGATTCGAGCACAAGATTTAGTAGGTAAAGAATTTCTTTGTACCTAATGGGTATTTTCAACTGAAAAAATACGATGTTCTTGATCTGATCGTATTGCATGAAAAGCCATTGCCGAGTACATTAACTCAGCTCGGGCAGGGAAATTCATAAATCAAAATATGGAAAGCCCTGCGTAATATTTGTATGGGCTGAGGTTGTTCCGTCCTTGATATTTGGCGACTTAAGTAAATGCTTGAAACATTACTGTTTTCAGCAATCGTTTACTTTGTTCTTTATTGTGTTTGTCGCGTTGAGTGGTCGTTGTTCAAATTTGAGTATTTGAATTGCGATGGGTACTATTATTGATAACTGATTGTGTTAATCGAGTGGTGAGCGGGGAGGCATATGGCTCAGAGTGAGGTGATTCCGTCTATTCAGCAGCAATGGGATCTTGTGCTTAATCGGTTACGCGCGGAAGTTGGCGAAGCAGCTTATCGCAGTTGGTTGAAACCCCTGTCTCTGGTAACGGGGTCGCTGGTAACTGGTAACGGTTCTTTCGTTCGAATGGCGGTCCCAACCAGATTTATGCGTGATTGGGTTGCTGGTAACTATCAAGATCGTATTCAGGCGTTGTGGCTGGAAGAGACAGGTGCTTCTACCCAAGTTGAAGTTGTTGTCTTGCAGCCAGCAAGGCCTGTGCCTAAGCCAGCGCTGATTAATGTGAAGAGTACTCCTGAAATAACCCCGGAACTCAAACCTGAATCCCCGACTGTTAATGCTCCCGTAATTACGCCTCAAGTGGCGGAAGTTCGAAAAATCACGGCGCCATTAGATCCAAGATTTACTTTTGACAACTTCGTTGTCGGCAAGCCTAACGAATTAGCCTACGCGGCTGCGCGAAGAGTGGCAGATGCTGACGCTGTGCCCTTTAATCCGCTTTTTCTTTATGGTGGAGTAGGACTCGGTAAGACGCACCTGATGCACGCAATCGCTCATCAAATCCGTACGGCACACCCCGAGAAGAGTGTTATTTATCTCTCGGCAGAGAAATTCATGTATCAGTTTGTGCGGGCGCTTCGTACTAAGGATACGATGTCCTTTAAGGAAGAATTTCGGTCTGTTGATGTGTTGATGATTGATGATGTTCAGTTCATCGGGGGGCGTGAGGCAACGCAGGAAGAGTTTTTCCATACCTTTAATGCCTTGGTCGATCAAAACAGGCAGGTTGTTATCTCTGCTGATAAAAGCCCTTCCGATCTCGAGGGGGTTGAAGAGAGAATGAAGTCTCGTCTGGGGTGGGGACTGGTTGCTGATATACACCCGACGACTTACGAATTACGTTTAGGGATTCTGGAATCAAAAGCTGAGCAGCTTGACGTTGCCATACCGCAAAAGGTTGTAGAGTTTCTTGCTCATAAGATTACCTCCAATATCAGAGAGCTTGAAGGTGCGCTAAACCGTATTGTCGCTCATGCGACCTTGGTTGGAAGGTCGATTAGCCTTGAGACCACACAAGAAGTTCTTCATGATCTCCTGAGATCAAATGACCGTCGGGTAACCATCGAAGAGATTCAGAAGAAGGTTGCTGAACACTTTAATATTCGTGTCTCAGACATGCATTCCTCGCGACGTGCCAGAGCTGTGGCACGACCACGTCAGATTGCGATGTATCTGTCAAAGCATCTAACGTCTCGCTCCTTGCCGGAGATTGGTCGTAAGTTCGGTGGGCGTGATCATACAACCGTGATGCATGCAGTGAAAAAAGTCGACGAACTTAAGTCTGGCGATCCTGAATTTTCCGAAGATATTGAGCTGTTGACCAGGATGCTGGAAAACTAGCTCGTCGAGCTGGTTCCAGGGTTCATCTTTACGGTTTTGAGCGGCCCTCAATCTTACAGATCTTGCATATTTTATTAAAGCAATTTTGAGTTTTTGTGTTATCGGCGATTGTGACGATAAGATATTATAATTGTTTTCCTTCTGCGAATGAACCCGCTATACTTTCCGCCCGAGTCCCGCCAGAGAGTTCTAAGCTCGATGCTGTGCGAGGCACGGGAAATTCGTGACCTCGTTCTAAGGCGCTGCCAAGGGAGAGGTTTCTTGGTATTGATGAAAGATTACGGACTGAGTCATAGCATCATGAAGATCACAATCGAACGCTCTGCATTGTTGAAATCCCTGGCGCATGTTCAAAGTGTAGTCGAACGTCGGAACACGATCCCCATCCTTTCCAATGTTCTTATGGAAGCCAAGGATGGCAAGCTGTCTCTGACGGCGACTGACATGGATCTTACAATCGTGGATCAGGTCGACGCGACTGTCGTGGATGCGGGTGTAACAACGGCTCCTGCGCATACGTTTTACGATATTGTTCGCAAGCTCCCTGATGGTTCCGAAGTCGAGCTGATAGCCAATTCTGAAACCGCGCAGATGACTTTGAAGGCTGGGCGTTCAACTTTTACTCTTCAGACATTGCCGCGCGAAGATTTTCCCGCAGCTGGCGTCATCGAATTACCTCAAGTTTTCGGAGTACAAGTTACCGAACTTAAAAACCTTATCGACCGTACTCGCTTTGCGATATCGACAGAAGAAACCCGCTATTATTTGAATGGCATATACCTTCATGCGACTGAGGCTGACGACATTCCTGTCCTTCGTGCTGTTGCTACCGATGGTCACCGTCTCGCTCGCTTTGAGATGCCACTACCACAAGGCGCTGAAGAGATTCCTGGTGTAATCGTCCCTCGTAAGACGGTTAATGAACTGCGTAAGCTGATTGACGAAACCAATGATCCTATAGAGGTTTCTCTCTCCGAAACCAAGATTATGTTCCGGTTTGATTCGACAGTGCTTAGCTCAAAGCTGATTGATGGCACTTTCCCGGATTACCAGCGTGTGATTCCAAGCGGTAACGATAAGAGCCTTGTTTTGGACTGCAAAACATTCTCTGCAGCTGTTGACCGTGTCTCGACAATCTCCACAGAGAAAAGTCGTGCGGTTAAAATTACTCTGGAAGGTTCATCGCTCACACTTTCTGCGACATCGGCTGAAAATGGCAGTGCTGTTGAAGTTCTTGAAGTTAATTATGAAGGTGAATCTCTGGATATTGGCTTTAATTCACGTTATTTGCTTGATATTGCTCAACAAATTGAAGGTGAATCAGCTGAGTTTTTGATGGCTGATGCTGCATCCCCAACAATCGTTCGTGATTCTGCGGATGCTTCAGCGCTTTATGTGTTGATGCCGATGCGGGTTTAATCCAGATCTGGATACCGCAATCTTATGCTGGCTGCCACCCAGAATGGAACACCACTTGTGACTGACGATGATTTGTCAGAAAGTTTGTGGCTGCGAAGAGTCGTTCTAACTCAGTTTCGCAGTTATGAACGCGCTGAAATAGTGGTTGATGCGCGGCCTGTTGTGTTGACTGGTGCAAATGGGGTCGGGAAAACGAATCTTTTGGAGGCTATTTCGCTGATGACACCGGGCCGAGGGCTACGAAGCGCTCCGTTGCCTGAAATTGCACGGCGAACTCCAACTGGTGCTCCGGAGGCTTGGGCCGTTGCTGCGGAAGTGACAACGGGTGTGGGTATTCGGGATATTGGGACCGGGAGAGATCCTGCGAATATGAACGGCGCCACGAGAGAGCGCCGTTTGGTTCGTGTAGACGGGGAAAATTGCAAGAGCCAACAGGCTTTGGCCGAAGTGTTCTCTGCGATCTGGTTAACGCCTCAAATGGATGGCATTCTTCGGGATGCGGCATCTGGTCGGCGCAAGTTTTTAGACAGGTTGGTTTTAGGGTTTGATCCTGCACACGCGGGTAATACGAGTGCATATGACCATGCATTAAGAGAGCGTTCTCGTTTGTTGAAGGCTGGGAATGCAGATCAGGCTTGGCTATCGACACTCGAAGACCGTATGGCTCGGCATGGTGTCGCAATTGCTGTGGCGCGACGGGAGATTACGGAGAGGTTGATCGGGGCCTGTGCCGAGACAGTTGGAGATTTCCCTGTTGCTGGACTGGCATTAGAGGGGGCTGTGGAAGCTTGGTTGGAAGACAAACCAGCCCTTATCGTAGAGGAAGATCTTCGGCAGTGCCTATTTGACAGCCGCGCAAAAGACGCGATCTCAGGTGGGGCTTCGTGGGGACCACATCGAAGTGACCTTGCGGTACACCATATAGAAAAAAATATGCCCGCTGCCTTGTGTTCTACGGGGGAGCAGAAATCGTTACTGTTATCAATAGTATTGGCACATGCTCGATTGGTTATGCTGGAACGGGGTGCCCCGCCGCTATTGTTACTGGATGAAGTGGTGGCTCATTTGGACGAAAAACGTCGAAATAGCCTATTTGAAGAAATAATACATTTGCGTTGCCAAGCTTGGATGACAGGTACTGATGCCGAAGTGTTCTCTGGCTTGGGAAGTAAGGCGCAACATTTAACGATTAAAGACGGAGCTGTTTTTTCAGCGACAACTGGCCTTTAAGCCAGTGTACGTCAAACTAGGAAGAAAGTGGTAAAAATGACCGATACTGGCGATATGCAAGACCAAAAAAATGGTGGTAATAGCGGCGCGTACGATGCTGACTCCATCAAGGTGCTGCGTGGCCTGGAGGCCGTGAGGAAACGTCCCGGTATGTATATCGGTGATACGGATGATGGCTCTGGTCTTCACCATATGGTTTATGAGGTTGTTGATAACGCGATCGATGAGGCTCTGGCCGGTCATTGTGATACCGTTGGGGTCATTCTCAATGGCGATGGATCGGTCACTGTTCATGATAACGGTCGTGGAATCCCAGTAGATATTCACCCTGAAGAAGGCGTATCTGCGGCAGAAGTAATCATGACACAACTTCATGCCGGTGGTAAATTTGACCAGAACTCGTACAAGGTATCTGGTGGTCTTCACGGGGTTGGTGTTTCAGTTGTAAACGCTCTGTCTGTAAAACTTGAACTTCACATCTATCGTAATGATATTGAGCACTATATCGCTTTCTCTCATGGCGATGCTGTTGAACGCCTTGTTGAATTAGGCCCTGCGAATGGTCGGAAAGGTACTCACGTAACCTTCCTGCCATCAAAAGAAACCTTCACCATGACGGAGTTCGATTTTAGCACGCTGGAGCACCGCCTTCGTGAACTTGCGTTTTTGAATTCAGGCGTGCGGATTACGTTGCGCGATGACCGTCATGCAGAGCCAAAAGAAACAGTGTTCGTGTACGAAGGTGGCTTGCGAGCCTATGTTCGATATCTTGATAGAATGAAAACATCTCTTTTTGATGATGTCGTCTATATGATTTCAGAAAAAGATGGTGTGACTGTTGAAGTTGCGATGCAGTGGACTGACAGTTATCACGAGAACACTCTTTGCTTTACCAATAACATTCCACAGCGGGATGGTGGTACGCACCTTGCTGGATTCCGCTCCGCATTAACACGTCAGATCAATACTTATGCGACATCTTCAGGCTTGATGAAAAAAGAAAAGGTCAGCCTGACGGGAGATGACGCCAGAGAAGGTCTTACCTGTGTTCTGTCTGTTAAAGCCCCTGACCCCAAATTCTCCAGCCAAACGAAAGATAAACTGGTGTCTTCCGAGGTTCGTCCGGTTGTCGAGAATATTGTTAATGAACGACTTGGGCAGTTCTTTGAAGAACATCCTACAGAAGCAAAGCGTATTGTTGGCAAGGTTGTCGAAGCTGCCGCAGCGCGTGAAGCGGCGCGTAAAGCGCGTGATCTGACCCGTCGCAAGGGTGCTCTGGATATTTCTTCACTTCCTGGAAAACTTGCCGACTGTCAGGAAAGAGATCCTGCCCTGTCTGAACTGTTCCTGGTGGAGGGTGATTCTGCGGGTGGTTCTGCCAAACAAGGACGTGATCGTGCGACACAGGCGATTTTGCCATTGCGTGGTAAAATCCTGAACGTTGAGCGCGCTCGTTTTGATAAGATGTTATCATCCCAGGAAATTGGCACCCTGATTACGGCCCTTGGTACCAGTATTGGCCGGGATGAGTTTAATATCGATAAAATCCGTTATCACAAAGTCATCATCATGACCGATGCGGATGTGGATGGTAGTCACATTAGAACGCTCCTGCTGACCTTCTTTTATCGTCAGATGCCTGAGCTGATCGAGCGTGGATATCTTTATATTGCACAACCACCACTTTATCGCGCCAAACGTGGTGATTCCATCCGCTATCTCAAAGATGACCGCATGATGGAAGAATACCTGATTGGTAATGGAACGAAAGAGGCGACTCTTTCCACGAAGGATGGCATGCAGGTTGCCGGCGAAGATCTTATAAAAGTTGTTTCCCACGCGGTTTCTGCTCGAAACCTTATGGAACCTCTCGTTCGTAAAGTCGGCAGTGTTGAGTTGGTTGAGCAGGCGACGATCGTCGGTGCGCTTAACGAAGAACTTCTCCTTGATGAAAGCCGTGCACAGACCACGGGCGATACCATTGCCCAGCGCATGAACGATAACCTTCCAGAGCTTCAGCGTGGTTGGCAAGCAGAGGCCGATACAGTTGACGGAATTTTGGTTCTGTCGCGTACTTTGCGTGGTCTTACCGAGCGGAGGACAATTGATGTTAGTCTGGCACGTACAGGTGAAGCCCGTCGCTTGAATGGTATGGCGGATGAAATGCAGGAATTTTATGCCTCGAGTTCGACTTATCGCGTGAAAGATAAGGAAACAACGATTACCGGTCCAAATACTCTGGCTAATCTAGTCTTTGACCTTGGGCGTAAGGGGATCAATGTATCCCGCTATAAGGGTCTTGGGGAAATGAACCCTGATCAGCTGTGGGAAACTACTTTGGATGCAAATGCACGTACTCTGCTTCAAGTGAAAGTTGGGCATAGTGACGAAGCTAATGATATCTTCTCTACTCTGATGGGAGATGTTGTTGAGCCACGTCGTGACTTTATCCAGAGCAATGCATTGGATGTTGCGAATTTGGATGTGTAGTTCTTGTTTGAAATAAACAATGTTAGAGGCCGAACTCACTGTGGGTTCGGCCTTTTCTGTTAAATAGAAAAGAATATGGTCACTTTCTTGACATGTTCCTGCCTATAGCTTGTCTAAAGTGAATAGTTTAACAATTGAATTATGGCGACTGATAAAAAAACACCCAAGAAGACATCAAAGAAAAAGACGACCTCCCGTGGGTCTAAGACCTTGAAAGCAGATTCCAAGCGTAGGATTACCAGCGCGGGAAGAGGCGGCAGCAAGGCCAAAAAAGCAATGCCGAAAAAGCGGAAAACAACGACCCCACGCAAAGCGGTGCGTGCTAAGGCTGCAGGTAGCAGGGGAGGGCGCAAAAGAGGTTTCGTCAAAACACTGTTCCTTTGGATGTCGGTATTGTCGATATGGGGAATAATTCTCCTTGGCGGGGTTATTGGTTGGTACGCCTGGGATTTGCCGGACGTTGGAAATCTTGATCAGATTGCGCGCAGACCCTCTGTGACATTAATGTCTGAAGATGGCATCCGGCTTGCCAGTTATGGCGATGTTTATGGCGATGTTCTCGAGGTGGACGAGATGTCTCCTTACTTGCCTCAAGCGATTATTGCCATCGAAGACAGGCGGTTCTACGACCACTTTGGCATTGACCTTCTCGGTATTGCACGGGCGATGTTGGTGAACATAAGGGCTGGTCGCATGGCACACGGGGGATCAACGATTACCCAGCAATTGGCAAAAAATCTCTTTTTGAGTTCAGAGAGAAGCTTGAAGCGAAAAATTCAAGAAGCCCTGCTTGCGATTTGGCTTGAACAAAAATTCACCAAGAAACAAATACTCACGATTTATATGAACCGGGTGTATTTCGGAGCAGGAACTTATGGGGTTGATGCGGCGGCACGAATATATTTCGGTCTGTCAGCGCGAAAGATTGGCCTGTATGAATCGGCCCTGATCGCTGGTCTGTTAAAAGCACCTTCGCGTTATAACCCGAACAGTAGCGCTTCAAAGGCAGAAACACGTACAAACATTGTTCTTGATTCCATGGTTGCCGCTCGATTTATCTCTGAAGAATCCGCAGCTAAAGCCAAAAAGAACAAGCCGTCCCTAAAACGGAACACGAACGGACAAGGGCGCTTTTTTACTGACTGGGTTCTACGCCAAATTGATGAATATATCGGCGGCTACAGAGGCGATATTATTGTTCACACAACGCTTAATACACGGCATCAACGGCTTGCTGAGAAACACCTGTTAAAAGTTCTCAAGGATAACACTAAAAAAAGAAAGGTAGATCAGGGGGCCGTGGTCGTGATGTCCAATTATGGGGCTGTTACAGCCATGGTTGGGGGGAAGGACTATCGGGCAAGTCAGTTTAACCGCGCGACCCAGGCTCTACGTCAGCCGGGTTCAGCCTTTAAGCCTTTTGTGTTTCTTGCAGGAGTGGAAAGCGGATTGCGACCGGATAGTCGCTTCACGGACAAGTCGATTAGGGTGGGTAAGTGGAAGCCGCGAAATTATAACGGAAAGTACTATGGCGATGTGACCCTGAGAGATGCCTTTGCCCGTTCCATGAACTCTGTTGCCGTCCAAGTCTCTGAAAAAGTGGGTCGTAAGCAAGTTGCTGAAGTGGCCCACCGTCTGGGAATTCAATCCGACTTGGACATCTCGCCTTCCATTGCCCTTGGTACGTCAGAAGTGACGTTATTAGAGCTCACGGGTTCTTATGCTGTTTTTGCAAATGGTGGGCAGGCGGTTGCACCTTTTGGGATTAATCAAATCCAGGATCGAAAAGGAAACAAGCTTTACCAACGTAAGGGAAGCGGTCTGGGGCGGGTTGTGAAGAAACGCAACGTGGCAATGATCAACGACATGATGAGCGCGACCGTGGCCTGGGGAACGGGTAAAGCGGCACAAACAGGCCGTGCCGCTGCGGGTAAAACGGGCACGACCCAGGATTCCCGGGATGCGTTGTTTGTTGGTTATACGCCCTATACCGTTGCCGGTGTTTGGTTTGGGAATGATAACAACAGCCCGATGAAAGGGGTCACTGGCGGATCTCTTCCTGCAAAGGTATGGGGAAATCTTGTTCGTGAGCTAGAGCAGGGAAAACCCGTTGTTGAACTCCCCCAGCAATCACCAACGGTGGTTGAGGATGTTGTTGAGGAAGCTTCAGGGTTTCTGGAAAGTCTTTTTGGACGCTTGAGCTCAGGAAAGAATACGAGCCCAAATGATAACAAGACGGAACAGAGCAAAAATGATCTTGATTATCTGCCATCAAATAAGGGTAACAGCCAATTTAAGTGACCAGCCGAGATTATACCAGCCGCAATTATACCTATGGCCAACGAATAATTTGAGGCAGGGCTTGAGCTTTTCTCCGGGTTGATCTTCTTTAAATTTTACCGCTTAAAAAGTGCTGCATATTTTCGTCAAATTCCGATGTCTATACTGTAGAAGGGGGAGAGTGCAGCCAAAGTATGGTTGCCTAATCGGGAAGGTTAAAAAATGAAGTTAGTGCAGCAGATTTTGTGTGCTGGTATTCTTAGTTGCTGCATGGTGGTCAGTTCTATTGCGCAATCAGCTAGTTTTGATGAGGCAATGGAAGAGTTTGAGAGCCGTGATTACGCGAGTGCGTATCGGGATTTTACAGCCGTTGCGATGACCGGTGATCGGGATGCGCAGTTTATGCTGGGTTATGTTTATTCAAAGGGCTTTGGAACACCTCAGGATTACGTTGAAGCCCATAAATGGTTTAATCTTGCGGCATCTCAAGGAGATAGAGAAGCACGAAGAGCAAGAGACAAGCTGACGGCCTTCATGTCGGCACAGCAAATTTCACGTGCCCAGCAACTCGCAAGCGAATGGCAACCTGCACAGGCTGAAAGTGTAGAAGAAATTGAACAGGAAGAAATAGAGACTTCTGAGCAGGTCGAACCCGTTATTCTTTGGTCTGACCCTGTATCAACGCCGATAAAGACAAGTCCAACTATCGACCTTTCACGTGAAGAAAAGCGGGAGCTTCAAAGTCGTCTCAGAGATGTCGGCTATGACCCGGGTCCAATTGATGGCTTACCGGGAGAGAGAACCCTGAGAGCGATCAGGTCCTATCAAAGTGATTTTGGACTTAAGGTTGATGGCCTCGTTAGTCGTGAGGTTTTGGAAGATTTACGCTCCCGGAACTTTGCCGAGGTTGAAAAAGATGAAACCATGGAGAGTGACCGGAAAGATACACTCCTTGCTCAAATTCGCGAATTAAATAGAGATGGTCAGGTATCACCACTTTCCGGAGCTCAATATAAGCAACGGATAGAGGCTATTTTAGCCGACTATGATCGACCCTGGTTGACCCGGGTTCTGTTTGATAATTTTCGGGATGGCGACTACACGCTTGATCCTCGCTGGACCGTAGAATCCGGCAGCTTTAGCGCCAGCAGTCGAGATTATCTGTATACCTCTGTTCCTGTTCCAAGGTTGACGACATCGACAGGTAAGAAAAGTGACGCTGAAGAAATCGTTGGTATTTTCTCTGATATCTTTACGAAGGCTACAAAGAAGAGAGAAGAGCTGGATCAATACACAGGATATGCAGAAATTTATAATACTTCTTCCATAGCAAACAGCTTCTCTGCCCGGGTGAATTTAAACGGGTTACTCGATAATGGGCGCTTTGTTTTTGGTGTGTACCAAGGGACATCGCGCATTAATGGCTATCGTGTGGCTTATACGACTGGCTCGAATAGCTCTATTGAACTGCTTAGAACCACCTTTGATGGTCAGTCTGTACTTGGTTCTATTGAGCTGCCTCAGGCATTAACTGGTGATGCTCATAATGTCGAGTTACGCCGAAATAGCGATAGCTTAATTGAAGTTGTTCTGGATGATGAAGTATTGTTTGTCGTGACTGATAAGAAGCTAGATGGAAACTTTGATGGATTTGTCATGGGCAATCATGGTGGTAATTTTCGTATACTCGAGCTGGAAATTTATTCAGAACGATAATTGTAAATCCGACATAAACACTGTTGGCTCAGCTATAGGATAATAACCCTGAACCGTTGGCCTTTAGCCATTTTTGAGACCAGTGTCGTGCGTTTGTAAGCTCGTCGACGAGAGACCAGAAAGCTGCGCTGTGGTTCATATGTTCCAGATGTGCGACCTCATGGGCGATGACATAGTCAAGAACTTGTTCCGGGGCAAAAATCAACCGCCATGAAAAGTTGAGATTACCCTGGGTGGAGCAGCTACCCCAACGACTGGTGGTGTCTTTAAGTCGTATTGTCGCGATCTCTTTATCAATGGCGGATGCTTTTTCTCGCGCACGAAGATTGATTTCGTATCGGACTTCTTTTTGCAAAAAATCTCGAACCCTGCGGGGCAGGTGTTCAGGGTGAGATTTTATGAAGAGTTGTTCTGATTCTAACCAGGCGGAGCCTCTGCTCTTATTGCCGGAATTCCCAGGATCAATCCGGATAATTCTGTGCTCTCTGCCTAAAATGGGAATGCTCTGGCCATTTTGATAGGGCTTTTTTTCCGGTTGCTGATCAAGGCGCTCTGCAATCCAGATTTTTTGCCGATGAACAAAGTCCAAAACTTCCTGTTTCGGACAGTTTGTGGGAGTTACCACTTTAACGGCATTTTCCCCAGGCATTAATCTAAGGGACAATTTACGAGATGTCGGGTGCGTCTGGATGATAATCCCGATGCTGCGCCCGTTTATATCTAATGTGTGTGCGTGCTGCCGTACTGTCATGAGGAGAGGTTATCGAGACAACTTTATCCCGACAAGTGACCTTTATCGATTACGGCACTTATTTTGCTAAAATTTCCAGCATAGAGGCGGCCATTACATCTGGCCCGGTTCCATGACCATAGTGCTTGGAATAGAGACCGTCAGGACCGATCAAATAGGTAATGGAGGAATGATCCATGAGGTATTCACTGGCGTCTTCTGTTTCAGCTTTTTGATAAAATACCCGGTAAGTTTTTGCTGCAGCGGATACCTGCTCAGTTGTGCCTGTTAGGCCGACCATGGTGGGGTAGAAATTTTCAACATAATCTTTCATTGCAGAAACAGTGTCACGTTCCGGGTCAACAGTAATGAAAACGGGGGTGATCAACTTGGCAAGTGCAGGGTCTTTTGCTTCGACGATGTCCATTGCTTCGGACATAAGTGTAAGAGAGGTCGGGCAAACATCAGGGCAATAGGTGTAGCCAAAATAAATCAGCATATATTGTCCCAAGAAATCTTTCTCGCTGACATCTTTGCCTGTGTGATCAACCAATTTGAACGGGCCGCCAATAAGTGCTTTTGCTTGTTTGTTCGATGCTGGTTGATCGAAATACCTCATGCCGATAAACGCAGCCGCCGCGACAATCAGTGCGAGGCAGAGAATAAAGACAGAACGCGCAATAAAGCTTTTTGGCATGAGATGGGCCTGTAAAAGAGGTCGATAATGAAAAGTACTAGCTAGTTTTAGCGATAAGAGACGAGGAAGACAATAACCCGATGTCTTCATAGTTGCGTGATAGCTTGCGACATAATCGCCCACAATTTTTGTGTCCTTAGTATGCTGTGGATTGCTACTGAGGTTAACTTTAATTCTCTCTCTGGGGATCAAGCCTTGAAAAAGACGTGTTTTCCCCTTAATGAAAGATGACTATTCAAGGGGCGGGCATCTGTAATTCGTGCAGTCACTACTCACCCCGATAAACTGACCCAATAACCTGAAGTGTTCTAGCAACGGAAACCATTTCTATGTTCAGTGATCTCTCAAAAGCTTTTGGCCAAACTGGCGATCCGGCTTTCCGCAAAGTCTTCTTTATTTCAGCGGGTGCTTCGCTGGTGATCTTTGCACTTTTGTGGAGCCTGGCGGGATATGGCTTCAGCTTTTTTGATGCAATGATTGTTGATTGGGCTGAATCTGATGGTTGGTTTGTATCTGCATTGGGGACTGCTGCACAAGCTTTGTCGTGGGTTTTGGTTATCGCTTTAAGTTTGATCTTATTCCCTTCTGTAATGTTGATCATAATTCCCTTGTTTTTAGAAGATATTGCTAGAGCAGTTGAAGCAAAACACTATCCTGAACTAGAGCCCGGTCGTGAACCTCCTCTGGCTGAGACTATTGTGGGCTCAATCTCCTTTGTTGGTGTCACGCTGCTGGTCAATCTTATCGCGCTACCATTTTATTTTATCCCCGTGGTTGGATACTTTTTGATATACATCGTTAACGGCTATTTGCTTGGCCGTGAATACTTTGAAATGGTTGCTCAGCGTCGTTTTGCCCTTGCGGATGCCAAGAAGTTTCGCAAACAAAATCGAGGACGTGTGATGATCGCAGGCTTCCTGCTTGCTTTTCTTTTGACCGTTCCAATCTTGAATATTGTTATGCCGATCTGGGCGACAGCCTTTATGTTACATCGTTTTGAAAGAGCGCGTCGCGACGCTGCTTGATTAGTTTTTCAAATGCCCCAGTATCTAAAGTTTTATCTAAAACTCTTTATCGCCTTGACGGTTGCAACAGGCTTGAGTGCTTGCGGTAGCGCTGCGCGCAAAAATCAACCCACAACTGGAACGGAACAGGTTTCAGTAGTTGTGGATGATTCTGCTAACGCAAAATCTGACGACAAGGTCGAAAAAGAAGAGCAGCCAGAAGAAGACGTTGAAGAAGAACTTGCTGCGTTGAGTTATGAAATCGCCCCGCTTGAACCTGAAGTCGACGATGACCCCGAGAAATTTTTGGGGATCGATGCGCAACAATTGGTCGTTTTGCTTGGTGATCCATCCCTTATCCGACGTGAAAGCCCGGCTGAGATTTGGCAATACAGTACCAAGAGCTGTGTTTTGGATCTCGTGCTCTATGATTCTGTAACGGCGTATATTGAAGCCAGAGATGAGCAAGTGAGACCAATGGATAGCCGGACATGTTTGCGTAGCCTGTTGCTTTCCAGACAGAATTGGTAACTCAGGCGCCGTAGGCTGTGGTGAACCGTTATGTTACCTGCCTCGATTATTTTATAGCCTTCTTTCCCCAATATAAGTCGATCCATGGTCCGGTTTGATTTAATATCCTCGAAAGACTGTTTGTCGGGTTGAGTTTGGATTTTGAGAATCTGTTTTTACAAATTTTCATCAGGATAGATTCATCCCTCAACGGCCATCAGGCTATTCTCTTTTTTGTAAATTCCAATATTTGAACTATGGTTTAGGTACGACACTTTCCCGATG
>MABB01000006.1 GCA_002162915.1 Rhodospirillales bacterium 47_12_T64 | reverse complement strand
TCTTCATCTGTCACCAGTGGTCCGTGTACACGCTGGATGCGACCTCCCTGTCCCATGTGCAGCATGTCCCCTCGTCCCAGGAGCTGTTCAGCCCCTTGTTCGCCAAGGATTGTACGGCTGTCGATCTTGGAGGTGACGTTAAAACTGATACGGGTTGGGAAGTTGGCTTTAATTGTACCTGTAATGACATCAACAGAGGGGCGTTGGGTTGCCATCATGATGTGGATGCCAGCTGCGCGAGCCATCTGCGCAAGGCGTTGGATCGTCGCTTCAATATCTTTACCTGCGACGAGCATCAAATCAGCCATCTCATCGACAACCACCACGATGTAGGGAAGAGCCTTCATGTCAAAGGGCTGTTCTTCATTAATCGGCTGCCCCGTTTCCGGGTCAAACCCGGTTTGAACTTTACGGGTTAAAACTTCTCCGTTTTTACGGGCCTCTTCCATGCGGGCGTTATAGCCATCGATGTTGCGAACGCCGAGGCGTGACATGGCCCGATAGCGATCTTCCATCTCGCGCACAGTCCAGTTGAGAGCAACAACGGCCTTTTTAGGTTCAGTGACAACAGGGGCCAGTAGATGAGGGATGCTGTCGTAAACAGAGAGCTCCAGCATCTTGGGGTCAATCATGATGAATTTACATTCATCCGGGGTAAATCTGTAGAGCAATGACAGGATCATCGCATTGACGGCAACTGACTTACCAGATCCTGTGGTACCAGCAATCAGAAGGTGAGGCATCTGGGCAAGATCAACGATAGAAGGAAGGCCGCCAATGTCTTTTCCAAGAATTATGGGGAGCTTCCCCTTATCTTTCTCGTAGTCGGCAGAGCCCATAAGCTCTTGAAGATAAACAGTTTGCCTTTTACTGTTTGGGAGTTCGATGCCAATTGTTGTGGAGCCGGGAACAACGGCGACACGCACGGATATCGCGGACATGGACCTTGCGACATCGTCGGCAAGTCCGACCACGCGGCTGGTTTTTGTTCCAGGTGCGGGTTCAAGTTCATAACGGGTGACAACGGGGCCGGGGCGAATGGTGACTATTTCACCTTTTACCCCAAAATCGTCGAGCACAGTTTCTAATAGCCGTGCTGTTTTCTCCAGCGCATCCTTACTCATATTATCCTTCCCGGCATCATCGGGTGGATCGCTGAGTATGGATATTGGCGGAAGTTCGTATTCACCTTCATTGCTGCTCAGGTTAAGGCGTCCCTGTTCTTCTGCCTTTGCCCGTTTGCTTTGCTTGGTAGATTTTGTCGTCGTTTCTACCCTCGAGGCCAACCCTGGTTCGTCTTCAAGAACGGGCTCTATACGGTCTTTTGTTGCCCGTTTGCGAATGGCTTTATTTCGTTTGGCTCTAATGGTTGGTTGGGGAGTGTCCTGTAGATCTGCATTTCCAAAAGGATTTTTTGGAGAGAAGACTTTTCGAATTTGGCCTGCCGAAGTTACGCCAAAGATTAAGCCTTTGCCGATCATTCTCCATTCTTGACGGTTGAGGGCAATACTGTAGAGAAAGGCTGGAATAGTGGGGATCAAGGCTAAGAGCGCAATGATCCAGTTGGGGAGTGATGTGTAGGCTTGTATCTGGTCTATGCCGATCTGCCCCAAAGTACCACCTAAGCTGGCGGGTTGCCCTTCCCCGAGCCAGCCTTCCATGCCTGGCAGGGCGGTAAGGATGAGCGATAGGCCGATCAGCATTATGGGAAGAGCCAAAACTCTTGCCCAGGGCCTTTTTAAGGAATGATCTTTGACGCAACGCCAGCACCAAATGCTTAAAACCATGGGGATGCTATAGACGGACAAACCAAGAAATGTCAGTGAAAACCCGGAAACCTTTGCCCCCAAGAGGCCGAAAAGGTTACTGACCGGACCGTCGACAGCTCTATTGAACCCGGGATCATTTGGGTCGAATGAGATGAAGGCGAGGGCGAGGGATAATCCAAGAATAAGTAATCCTGCGCCTACTATTTCGATTATTCTACGTCGGAAGAAGGTCCCGGTACCTTCAGGAAGGAGTTGAACGCCTCCTGTTTTTGCAGAGCGAGCCATTAGGCGATGTCTCCTTTAGAGCCCTGAGCAAGAACATCTCTTATTTTCATAAGAGCGATTGCCATATAATCAGCATCATAGACGAGGGCCAAGCGAATATAACGATCGCCGGGAGTAGAGCCTGTCTTATCCCTGTGACTCATGTAGGCACCCGGCATAACGCGGATGCCAGCTTCTTGCCATAGTTCTTTTGTGGTTTTAACGCCATCCCCAACTTCAAGCCAAAGGCAAAAGCCGCCCTTGGGGACTTCAACAGGAATTGTGCCGCTTAAAATTTCCTCGGCGAGTTTGAAATTCTGTTGGTAGCGTATACGGTTTTCAATGACGTGCTCCTCGTCTTCCCACAGGCGTGTGCCAGCAGCTTGCACGGGAAGAGGGACGCCCGCGCCACCAACCTGACAGGTGGTGTTGATCATTGATATCCATTTTTCGTCACCGGCAATAAATCCACAGCGTAAGCCAGCAGCGCTTGAACGTTTGGATAGAGAATGAAAAATGAGAACGTTTGAGAGATCACCACTCAAATCCCCGCCCAGATCAGCGACAACTTCGAGAGCAGAATGTGGTGGCGTATCTGTATATATTTCTGCGTAACACTCATCAAATGCGACGACAAAATTGTATTTTCTGGCCAGATCAATGAGGGCGCGAATTCTTTGTGGGTCGGCAACAGCTCCTTCCGGGTTTGAAGGGCTGCAAAGAACACAAAGTTCGGTGCGTTTGAGGATATCTTCGGGCACTTTGGTGTAATCGGGAAGATAGCCACTTTCACGTGTTGCATTTACCGTAACAACTTCAGCACCCGCAGCTGCAGCGGCACCAGTATAAACCTGATAGCTGGGATTAGGTATTAAGAAGACGGGGGCTTCTTCTCCTGCTTTGGTAAGCGGTAGTACGGTCAAGGCCGTCATGAACAAGCCTTCGCGCGTACCAGGGACACCTATAATGTGTTTCGCTGGGTCAATCATTCCCTGGGGAAGGTTATAGCGCCTTTCCATCCAGTCACGACAGGCACTGAGGTAATCTACGGTTCCCTTTGACAGAGGGTAACGAGACCATCCTGCAGCAGCTTCTGATATGATCTTTGCGACAAAGCTTGGGGGTTGGGTTTGAGGTTCGCCAATGGAGAGGTTAATGGGCTTGCCATCCGACAGGGGAGACCGACCAGGAGGGGTATCACTCAATAGGGCTGAAAGCCGCGTAAAGGGGTGAATTTCCTGAAGCTTCTGACGATCGACAAAATGACGGGTGATCACAGTAGTTATTAACCTCTAACTCTTATGCCGGGTGCGGCGAGAACAAACTGAACCTATAAATACCAATTCGGGCGGGAGCGTGGCTAGAGAAAAGAAACGATAATTTAAAATGAACATAAAAAAACCGCCTGTTGCGGGGGGCAACAGGCGGTAAGTTAAGGCCCTGCTAGGAAAGAGCTCGGATAGCGGTCTGCAGGGCCTAAGGAGAAAGAGGTGCCTTGAAAGGGGAATCAAGACACCTCTGGTGGTTTCACACAGCTTCGTGAAACCACCTGCGTCAGTTGAGAGACTGAGTTTAAATTAAACGAGTTTTTGAGAACCTCTGCCAAACTCGGGATAAGCTTCCAGTCCGAGTTCGCTTACGTCCAAACCGTTGTATTCTTCTTCCTCCGAAATCCGAATTCCAACCGTTGCTTTGAGGGCAAACCAAACGATTGCACTGCAGATAACGGTAAAGGCGCCAATGGCAACGATCCCGGTAAGCTGCGAGGCAATGTCGCCGGAACCGAAGATACCAACAGCCAGAGTGCCCCAGATACCGGCGCAAAGGTGTACAGGGATTGCGCCAACGACATCATCGATTTTCAGGCGATCGAGAAGAGGTACGGCAAAGACAACGATTGCTCCGCCGATGCCGCCGATAATGACGGACATGTAAGCGTGGGAAACATCAGGACCAGCAGTGATTGCAACAAGGCCTGCAAGCGCGCCATTTAAGGCCATTGTCAGGTCGATCTTTTTGTAAAGAATCTGGGTCAGTGACATGGCGACAACAACACCGGCAGAAGCGGCAATGTTTGTATTTACGAAAACGATAGCCATTGCAACAGCATCAGCAGCAGAACCCAGAGCAAGCTGTGAGCCGCCGTTGAAACCAAACCATCCCATCCAAAGGATGAATGTTCCCAGCGTTGCGAGAGGAAGGTTGGATCCCGGGATTGGCTTTACTTTGCCATCGGCTGAGAACTTGCCTTTGCGCGGACCGAGGATGATTGCACCGGTGAGCGCTGCCCAACCGCCGACAGAGTGAACGATACTGGAGCCGGCAAAGTCACTGAACCCGAGCTCGGACAACCAGCCGCCACCCCAGCTCCAGGAAGCTTGAATTGGATAGATGATTGCGGTCAGAACGCAGATAAAGATCATGAAGGGCCAGAATTTGATACGTTCAGCCAGTGTGCCTGAAACAATGGATGCTGTTGCTGCAACAAAAACCATCTGGAAGAACCAGTCAGACATGACTGAATAACCACTTGATGTTACCGCAGTAATCATTTCTTCGGTTGTCGCATCAGCAGAAAGGAGAGCGAATTCAGCATCGCTTGAATCATAAAGGAAGGAGAAGGTGCCGATAAAGCCGCTGAAGCTACCTTCTGAAACGCCAGTATAAAGCAGGTTGTAACCTACCAGATAGAACGTCAGGCCTGCGACTGAATAAAGCGCGATATTCTTAAGGCAGATTGCTGCGGTATTTTTACTGCGAACGAGGCCAGCTTCGAGCATGGCAAAGCCTGCGGCCATCCACATAACCAGAACGCCGTTTACGAGAAATGAGAAGGTATTGAATACAAAAGCTGTTTCTTCAGTGACGGCAGCTTGAGCAGGTAGGGCGAATAACATCAGAGCAACTGAAGAAGCGCCGAGGGCGGCAACTTTTTTTCTGGGATTGAGAAAGCTGGACATTGTTTTTTCCATTTTTTGCGTTCTGGGACTACCTGATTAAATCCAAGAAACGTGCCAACTTTAAAATTACGATAGTATTTAATTAAAACAGCAGGTTAGTTGTTGTATATGGCATTCGAACATGATGGTTGATTGTGCGTTTTTGATAATTGATGCCTAATTATTAATCAACACTTAGGTAGTGATTAATAATTAGGCATCAATTATAGTTTGTTTTTATAATGTAATTTCAGGATCTTTTTCTACAGATATTCTTGATAGATTTTTGATAGGTATTTGCACGAATTGAACAACGGAAACAATCGCTGTAAATAAGGCATCTAAGCATTTCTTGCGCTGGACACTGTCTATCAGAGGTCCTACCGTGAGAGCGGATAATTTTTATTAGGGAAGAAATCAGTATTGACCTGCCTCGGATGGATCTCGAACCTTTTACGAAGCTCTAAAAAACTCCAATACTTTTCTTTTAAGAGTTTCTGCTTGGCGCCTGCGTTGGCAATAGTGGCGGGGTTTGTGTTGGTCGATCCTGTCCAGGCACAAAGTCAAAACGCTTCTGAAGTCGTGACAAACGTTGCCTTAACCTACGAAGTTAGTATTTCTGACGAGAATTTATCTGATGGGGGTTTAATGGAACTCCTGTCTCAATCCTCCCGTCTTGAACAACTCAAAGATAAGCCACCCTCAAGTTTAGCTGCTCTTAAGCGGCGTGTCCGGGAAGATCAGGATAACTTTGACAAAGTTTTACGTTCTGAAGGATTCTACGATAACAAAATTACCTTTGATGTCGATGAAACTGAAAATCCAATTAAGGTTTCTTTTCTGATCGATCCGGGCCCTCTGTTCCATATTAGCAAATTTGATATCCGTTTTATATCAGGTCGCTTGATTCCCGATGCTCTTAAGTTATCAGATCTTGGGATTGCTTTTGGTATGGTTGCGCGCTCAGAAGACATTATAAGCGCACAAAATCAGGCGATGATTATTCTGGCCGATCACGGGTATCCCGATGCAAAAATTGCTGATCAGGAAACTGTTGTCGATTTTGCTACCCAAAAAATGGAAACCACCCTGATTTTAAACGAAGGTCCACGTTTGGTCATGGGAAACCTACAGTTTGAAGGTTTGAAAACCATCGAAGCCAGCTATTTGGTAAAGTTGGCAAGATGGAAAGCAGGGGTACTTTACAATGCCAAGGTTATTGACGAACTACGTCGAACGTATCTGCATACAGGATTATTTGAAGCCGTGCATCTGAAGCCTCGTGATGGCACTGGAGATAGTGGTGTCGAACAGGTGGGAACAGGTGTCACACCGATTATTCTCAACTTTGTCGAACGAGATCACAAGTCTATTGGATTGGGTGCAAGCTTTTCGACCAGTGAAGGAGCAGGGACACAGTTCTTCTGGGAAAACAGAAATATTTTTGGCGAAGGTGAAAAGCTAAGAGCTGACCTTACTGTTGCCGAGATTCGGCAGCAATTTAAGGTCGGGTTTGTTAAGCCGAACTATCTCCGCCTTGATCAGAGTTTTCATAGTGATGTTAATCTGAGACGGGAAAATACCGAAGCTTATGAAGAACAATCTATTAGTGCTACTGCCGGGTTGGAAAGAAAGTGGCGAGACAATTGGATCGTGGGCGCAGGCCTTTCGTTCGAACTTTCTGAAATTCAAGATGAAGACGATACCGAAAACTTTACTTTTGCCAGCTTACCTTTAAGCGCGAGATATGATTCGACGAACGACTTACTTGATCCAACCAAAGGGTTTCGTTTTGGAACAACAGCTACGCCTTATCTGGGCCTGGACGCAACATCTCCGAATTTCCTCCGCGCCGAGATTGATGGCTCTACCTATTACTCCGTATTGAAGGACGATAAACTTGTTTTGGCTGCACGCGGTAAGGTGGGTGCGATAGCAGGCGACAGCGCACGCGATATTCCGGCGACTAAAAGGTTTTATGCAGGCGGCGGCGGTTCTATCCGGGGATATGAACATCAGACAGTTGGTCCGCTGAATTCTAGCGACGACCCCGTTGGTGGTCGTTCTGTGATTGAGGTGGGCGCAGAGGCCAGAATAAAGGTTACCGAAGATATAGGTTTGGTGCCTTTTATCGAAGGTGGCAATGTCTATGATAGTGTCGTTCCAGATTTTTCCGAAAATTTCCAGTGGGGGGCAGGCCTTGGTTTGCGCTACTATACAGCCATTGGCCCTATTCGGCTTGATGTTGCAGTTCCTCTGAACCGCCGTGAAGATGTTGACGATGCTTTCCAGTTTTACATCAGCATTGGCCAGGCCTTCTGAGATGAAGCCTGGTAGAATAAGAACCATTGCTGCTGTTACATTTACTCCTTTGATATTTGTATTAGCACTTCTGGCGGGCCTTTATCTTTATTTACAAACGGATAATGGCCGTGAGACCGTTGCGAGACAGATTGAGCAGGTGGTTTATGATCCTGAGGGGCTTTCCCTTGAGGTTGGCCATATTCAGGGTAATCTTTTTTCGAGCTTTTCTCTAAGTCGTCTCCTGTTAAGAGATCCCTTAGGAGATTGGCTTGAAATCAAAAATGTTTCACTGGACTGGTCGCCTTTGGCACTTCTTGGTGGCAAGCTAAAAATCAACAGGGTTTTGCTATCGTCTCTTGATCTGAAACGCGAACCTGTCATTCCTGCTTCAACGCAAGAGGAAGAGAGCAGTGGCTCATTCCTGCCTTTACCGATAGACATCAGCCTTACTGAAATTCAGTTGGCGGAAGTTCATATCGCTGAATCTGTTTTAGGGCGTGAGGCGCTTTTAAGATTATCAATGAATCTCAAAAGTGAGGTTGAAGGCGTTATTCGTAGCTCATTGGATGTTATCCAGCTTGATGCTCATGAAGGTTCCGTCACAGCTAAGGTTGAATACGACCCCAAAGCAGAAACCCTATCTGTTGATGTAAAATTGATAGAACCCGAAGGGGGCTTAATCGCCCGGGCTCTTGATTTGCCCAACTATCCCGAAATCAATGTGAATTTTATTGGGCAAGGTCCCATAAATGATTGGAACGGAGAGATCGACGCGCAGGCGGGGTCTCTGTTCAGCGGCGATTTGTCTCTACATAGTTCAGGTCATAATTTTGGAGAGGCCGGAGATGAGAACAGCATAAACCTAAAACTTTCTGGTGGCGTACAGTTAGACAAAGCTTTGGCGTCTTCAATTCCGTTGATAGATGACAGACGGGCGACTTTGGATGCCCAACTTTTCTGGGATCATGAAAAAAATCTTGTGAGTTTGATTTCATCCCAAATCAAGAATACTGCGCTTGATATCGCTATGGTTGGGGCGGTGGATCTGGAGCAAGGTACTCTGGATTTCAATGTAAGCAGCAATTTGTTGCAGCCCTCAGAGCTGAACAGGCTGATAGCTCCGGCGACCCTTTCTCGTGGTAATCTTGATTTGGATGCAACGGGCACTTTCCAGAACATCAATCTTACCGCAACCTTTCAGGCCGGGGGTGTGGCGCTGGATGAAACGCTGACGGTGGGAGACGTTATTGGGAGTATCAGCTCTGACCTTCTTCTAGATCATATGGAAACCATTCCTGTTACTGGCTCAGTTGCTCTGACAGAGATTAGCGGCTTACCGCCAGAAGCTGCAGGGTTGCTTGGGCATAATTTGCGGTTGGAGTTGGATAGTGTCTACATCCTTGAAAGTGGCTTGCTCAACATTCCTTTGTTACGGGCACAGGGTGAGCGCCTCAGTGCCAATATAAGGGCGGCACTTGCAACCCGCGAAAATACAGCCAGTGCCGAGGTTTCGCTCTTTGTTGATGACCTTTCTTCTGTTGCTCCGGTACAGGGAAAGCTTTTGGCAAAGGCAAGCTTGCAAAGTTTGAATATCGCAAGTGAGATGAGCGGGAAAATAACTTTGCAAGCGCAACAGCTTGATTTGAACAATCCAGATATTCAGGCCCTTGTTAGTTCCGAACCTGCAATGACAGCGGATGTGAACCTCTCGGATGAAAGTTTACAAATAACCAGTGTTGCGTTGGCTCTACCAACAGCAACGCTTGGTGGATCAATAGAGTTTCCTTTGAATTTCGAGAGCCTTTCCGGGGAAATTGAAGCCGTTATGGAAGACCTCGGATCTCTCAATAAGTTGGCAGGGATTGATCTTAAGGGAGCGGCAAAATTGAAAAGCACCCTGAGCGGCCCGCTTTCTGATCCTGAGCTACGCGGAACCTTTTTGATCAGTGATCTCAATCTGGAGCAAAACGCATTAGGCAATCTTGAAACCAGCTATCAGGCCAAAAATCTTGCAAGTGGTGCAGAAGGAACCTTTGAAGTTCGTCTTGCTTATCCTCGGGTACCCACTGATCTGGCGTTGGCATTTTCTCTGCCCGGATATACCGAACTTAAGCTGAGTGATATCAACTTAAAAGCACTGACAAGCAGTGTTTCAGGAGCTTTAACCATTCCTTTTGACGGGATGCCAATTACGGGTGGACTAAAGGGAAATTTACCAGATCTCGCGTCATTGGCGGATGTTTTTGACATTGAAGCTCGAGGGAACGGGATTGCGGATGTGACCTTAAGCAACAAGCAGGGCCAGCAACACCTTGCGCTTGACCTTACCGGGAGAAATCTCTCGGCTGCTGCTGATGGCCCGGTTATTAAATCATTCACGATGGCAGTGACTTCTACAGGAGATTTGAGCGATCCCGCGCTTGTCATAACAGCCAAAGCGTCTGATATCTCTGTTGGGGATCGGGTCGTTGAACAGGTTGGCTTTGCGGCTCAAGGAAAAATAAAGAACGCTGAGTTTACTTTTGGCCTGAGTAGTTCAAGCAAACCTGCACTCCAATTGAAAGGGCAGGGTG
Organism: Rhodospirillales bacterium 47_12_T64; assembly: GCA_002162915.1. Classification (GTDB taxonomy): domain Bacteria; phylum Pseudomonadota; class Alphaproteobacteria; order Kiloniellales; family Kiloniellaceae; genus Kiloniella. Next base: position 6,494 of record MABB01000006.1, on the reverse strand, counting down.
AATTTTCCCTTCCGGCGTCAAAACAGATCACGGCGACAAAGTTTCAAATTTCAGCTTTGAACGGTAGCCTTGCCCAAAAGGAAATTATTCTTCGTACGCCTCTTGCTTTGATTCAAGATAAAGGCGTTACACGTATAACGCCCTTTGAACTTTCATTTGATCGTGGAACTCTTACAGGATCAGGTGAATTGGGCGAGAAGAGCGCCACAGCGGACTTGAAAATAAGAACTTTTCCCCTTGATTTGTTGACACTCGTTGCGCCGGAATTAGAGATCACAGGTACGCTTGAGGGGGATGCCAGAGTTGTCCTTATGCCGGAAAACAATCAGGGTCAGTTTTCACTAACAGCTGCAAACGTTCAACTGGCTGGCGATGAGAATACATCTCTGCCACCTTTGACAAGTCGCCTTACAGCAACTTTGGACAAGGGGCGGGTTGATTTTAAAAGCCAGGTCACTGGCCTGGAACCTTCTACAATTGAGGCTTATGGCTCTGTGCCTGTCACTATTGGCTTTACGCCACTTACCTTTGATTTACTGGACGATCAACCTGTCACTGGTGGGTTGAAGGTTGATAGTGATATCAAAAATCTCTGGCGTTATCTAGCCTTGGACACTCAAGACATGACCGGGCAATTATATGTTGATACACAATTCTCAGGAACGCTTTTGAATCCTCAGATTTCTGGCGGTGCAAAAGTAACCAAAGGCCGTTATGAGAATGTCGAATTCGGTACTCTACTTCGGGAGCTCGAGTTGGAGGCGACTATCCAAAATAACCAAACTTTGCTGCTGAAGGCTGCTGCCAGGGATAATAAGGACGGATCACTTAAAGCAGGCGGAACAATCGGATTTCAAGATCTCTTGAACCCTCTGGTTGATCTGAACATTCAGCTCACTAACCTCACTGCTTTGGACCAAGATCAGATTTCTGTACAAACCGATGGTAATATTGAGATTAAGGGCACTCCAGCCGGACTGACAGTTGCTGGTGACGTTACGACGCGTGAAATTAATATCAATATTGGTAGTGCTGTTGCCCCCAGCGTTGTCAGTCTTGACGTTACGGAGAAAAATCGTCCTGGCGCTATTGTTTCTTCTGACAAAAAAGAAGAAGAGCCGCCCTCTAAAGTTGCTCTAGATCTTGTATTGAGCATGCCGCGTAAGGTTTTTATTCGGGGCAAAGGCCTTGATTCAGAATGGGAGGGTCAATTTACCATAAAGGGAACCGCAGATACCCCGGTGATCGAAGGATATTTGAGCCCGGTGCGGGGTTTGTTTTCTTTTGCGGGGAAGGACTTTGAACTGCAAAAGGGAAAGATTACCTTGCTTGGAGGGACAGAAATTGATCCTGAACTTAATCTTTCAGCGATCTATGAGGCGGGTAATGTAACCGCTGTTGTGTCTATCAATGGTACTACTACTAACCCAAAGGTCAGTTTCTCATCCCCTGATGGACTGCCCGAAGACGAAGTGCTCTCTCAAGTACTCTTTGGTAAAGCGGCTGGTAAACTTTCTCCGATAGAAGCTCTTCAGCTTGCCTCTGCTATAGCTTCGCTTTCAGGTAAAATTAATTCAGGAGGGGGAATCGTTGATTTTGCCCGTGAAACCCTTGGCGTAGATGTTCTTTCAGCAGGCACGAACAGTGAAACGGGAGATGCGCAGGTTAGTGTTGGCAAATACATTAATGATTCTATTTATGTTGGCGTTGATCAGGGCGCGAGTACGGGCAGTACCCGCGCCAAAGTTCAGATTGAACTTACGCCAAATATAACCTTAGAAAGCGAAACAGGACAGACAGCTGACAGTAAAGTTGGTGTTTTCTGGAAATGGGATTATTGAATCAGCCCATGAATCCTTATGAATGAAATTTAGACTATATTGTATAGAGCTTCACTCTCACTTATTAAGCGGTTGCCATGGCTCATTTTCACGAGCCAATTGAGAGGAATTCCTTTTTCGGTTCCGATACCATGAGCAGCACCCATCATGGCCCCGATAAAGGGAGCGCGACCAGCTGAATCACCTCCGGCCATGATGTTGAGCTCAATGGCTGCTTGGTAATTGTCTGTGTGGGTGAGAATGTGAAAAGCAGTGGGGATTGATTGGTGGAGACTACAGGCTCGACCAAAGTGACCTGCGATGCTGATCGAATCTGTATTGTTGGTTGTCAGGGCTTCATTGATCAAGGCTTTGGCTTCGTTCCCGGCCTGGTTCTCGGCTTCTGCCATCCCGGCTTCTAGACCAGCAGAGAGTTCCCCCTCACTTAAAGTCGCTCTAAGAGCGGCTGCAACAATTTGAGCGTAATGGACTGCGTTATCATTATTGTTTGTGACCCGGACCGCTTTTTCTATTTCGCCTCTGAAATCGGTATTGTTGGACAAGGCGGTAAGAACAAGCGGCGGTAATTTGCTCGCTGCTGGATTTTGGTCATCATCGGCCCCTGATGGATCAACTTGTCCTTGGACCAGATTTTCGAGAGTGATCCTGGTCGGTTTGTCAATATAGCCCTTATAGCCGCCGCCGGGACCAAAATGAGCAATAAAACCTTTTTGATAATCCTCCAGATCTAGTTTGCCACCTGTTCTGAGTAGGGATTGGTGTAGAACCCTTGTGGACTCACCGTACTGTGTCATATCACCCACGGCTTTCATGCCATGATAATGATCTCTGCCGGGAGGCTGAAAAGCTGCTGTACCGCCAGACGTGCGAATACGATCTGCGATTTGTTCAGGATCATAAATCCAGTGAAGTCCCAGACTTGCTGCATCGGCGATATAACTTCCGAGTAAAAAGGCTAGAGTTCTTTCTTGAGAAATCATGAATTGGGTTTCCTATGATGAAAACAAAAGGTGGCGATCAAAAGATAATGGTCAAAAAGGAGTGGCAACTTGAGAGGCTAGATTTAAATGAGGTGGTATTCGTCGTTATCGTTTTCCACAATTACCTCTTCAAATTTAGGTGATATTGTCGCAAGGTACTGCTTCAAATCGATTATCTTTTGGCAAAGGGCATATTCCCTTTTATATAAGAGAGCAGCCTTCGAATTTGACAGGCGACCTTTATCGCGAGTTCGCTGGTAATACCGTTATTTTATGAAAGAGACCGGCTCAAAGCATGGCTGAAAAAGACATATCCGTTGAAGTTTTGATCGTTGGTGGTGGGCTCGTGGGGCTCACGCTTGGTGTTGCCATTGCCGGAGCAGGGCTTGAAGTTGCCGTGGTGGACCGCGAGCAACCCTCGACACAAAAGGCTTCTCCTTTCGATGGTAGATCTTCTGCAATTGCATTGGGGTCTCAACGTGTTTTTGATCAGATTGGCCTTTGGGATGGAATGTCTTGGGCGGCGGAAGCGATCCGTTATATTGAAATCACCGATGGTCAGATTGATCGCGGCGCTTCTCCCTTGTCGATGTCCTATGACTTTAGTGAAGTCGGGGATATGCCGATGGGGTGGATCGTTGAAAATCGCGCTATTCGCCTTTCCACGCATGCAAAAGCTGCTGAACTGAGTACCTTGCAGCATATGGCGCCGCACTCTGTAACTGATCTTGAAAGAGATAAAAGGGGTGTTCGCGCTGTACTCGATGATGGGACCGTAATTAAAGCTCGCCTTGTCATCGGGGCTGACGGCCGTGGGTCTCAACTCCGTAAAAGCGCTGGTATCAAGGTTACGGATACGGATTATAAGCAAAACGGTATCGTTTGCACTGTCGTGCACGAGAAACCGCATAACGGTATTGCTTTCGAACATTTCTTACCATCGGGCCCCTTCGCACTGCTTCCCCTGCCGGATAGTGAAGAGGGTGTTCACCGATCATCCCTTGTTTGGTCAGAAAAACGAGAACTTGTGGATGGCTATATGTCCATGAGCAATGAAGATTTTGCCAATGAGCTTCATCGTCGATTTGGGAATGATTTGGGTGAGTTTAGCGTAACGGAAATGCGTTGGTCTTATCCCCTGAGTTCACTGCATGCCGAGCGCTACACTGACACCCGTATGGCGCTGGTGGGGGATGCGGCTCATGGTATGCATCCGATTGCGGGCCAGGGACTAAATCTTGGGTTGAGAGATGTTGCAGCTCTGGCTGAAGTAATTGTTGATGCGCGCAGGGTCGGTCTGGATATCGGATCTCCCCAGATACTGGAAGATTACGCCAAGTGGCGCCGTTTCGATAATGTTCTTTTGCTTGGTGCTATGGATGGCCTGGTCAAACTCTTTTCAAATGACCTTGCCCCTGTACGTGTCGCACGCGACCTCGGTCTGGCAACTATTGATAAAATCCCGCCTGTTAAACGCTTTTTTATGAAACATGCCATGGGGATCGTTGGGGATTTGCCCCGCTTGATGCAGGGGAAAGAGCTCTAGGTTAATTTGGAAAACTGAGAGACAAGTCTAGTGCGTATGATTTTAGGACATAAAATTGCCTGAGTTCCAAACTATGGTAAAAGTCGGTCTTGGCTAACGTAAGACAACAGATTCTATGTATAGTGTGGTGTCCCGTTAGAAGTATGTTTTGCCCATGTATTATTGGCTTGGGTTTTTTTGAGTGGTCTGTAGCAAGATCATCTGTGTTGAGTATTGTTTGTGTTGGAGAGATATTAATGCGCTTAGTTCGGGCCAGGAAAAAATGGCTTAATGGCGTTGTTGCAGGCATAGCCATGCTCTTTGTGTCAACTGGTTTGGCGCAAGCTGCGGGTGATTCTGTTATTGCTCAGGGTGGTAACGGAGAGGTTTTTTTTGCTGCGTTACCAGATCAGTGGGGAGCGTTACCGCGTAAAACACTTGCCCAACAAACGACAGCAGAATGGCTCCCTCCCGGACAGACGGTCAACAACTGGACCGACATGATTACTGTACAGGTTTTCCCCGGGTGGGCTGGTGGCGATGTCTTGAATTTTCTGGATGAGCTTTCCGAAATATATAGCAAGAACTGTGAGGTTAGTGGTGCAACACCTCCGTTGAAAGATCAGGTTAATGGTTTTCCAACAGGCTTCAGGTTGATTAATTGTACTCGTGATTTTACGCGCAACACTGGCGAGGTTGCTCTTTTTCGGGCGACGGTTGGCAGCAATGCGCTCTATTTAATTCAGCACGTTTTTCGAGTACCAGAGTTTGAAATTGGGGCACAACCTGTCACAAATGAGGCGATGAAAACAGCGTTTGAGGGCATTAGAACCGGTTGGGCTTGCAACCTGCATTCTCAAAACCAACCTTGTCCAGAGAACTGGAAAAGCACCTTATCTCAATTGGATGGTAAGCCCTCTGTTGTGGTTATTAAAGCCCCAGAGTAGTACTTGACCCGAGTAGTACCTGAAAGGATGAGAGAAAATTCGATGCGCCGTTCAAAAAAACGCGATCAATTGATCGAATCTGCTCTACAACTTTTTTATAAACAGGGGTTCCACGCCACCGGGGTTGATCAAATCATCTCGGACGCCGGGGTTGCCCGCATGACTTTTTACAAACATTTTCCGTCAAAGCACGATCTTATTATCGCAACACTGAACAGGCGCGATGAGAAGTTTCGCGGTTGGCTTTTAGGGTTTATTGCGGGCTATGATTCTGCCTGGGCTCAATTGTTAGGGATGTTTGATGCTTTGGATCTTTGGTTCAGGGGTAAGGCATTTTCTGAGCAACAGTTTTCCGGTTGTATGTTTATCAATGCTGCGGCTGAATTTTCCGACCTTAACCTGGAGGCCCATAAAGTTGCCGCGAGACATAAGGCCTTATTGAGAGAGAAATTTGTTTCTATTGTTGAAGCTGCAGGTTTTCTGGAGCCTGAAGAGTTGGCGTCGCAGATCCTTTTATTGAAAGAAGGCGCAATTGTCACGGCTCAGGTTAGTGGTGATCTCAAAGCCGCAATGCGTGCCAAAAAGGTTGCTGAAGTATTGTTGTGCACCGCCGAACAAAGGGCCGAGTCCAAGGCTGAGCAGAGGGCCGAACAAGGGAAATAAATGTATTAAGGGTCGCGGGATAGCCCTCGGGAAGCAAGCTCGTCCAGATAATTCTGCCAAACTGTTTTGTGTTCTATGGACAATTTATAAAGGTATTGCCACGAAAAAATACCCGTGTCGTGTAGGTCATCAAAGGTCAGTTTTACGGCGTAGTTTCCAACGGGCTCAATCGCAATAATTCCAACAAATCGTCTTCCGGACAGTATTTGTTTCTGACTTGGATGATGTCCCTGAACTTCGGCCGACGGACTTTCAATGCGGAGATATTCAGCGGGAAGAGCGAAACTTTCACCATTGTCGAACGTGATATGTAACGCTCTTTCCTCTGATTTATATTTGAGATCAGTAGGCCAGTGTTCTGTCTTGAAATCCTGAGCGTTGTCTTCTTCAATAGTATGCATTATTTGGCCGTCTGTGAATGTTGCGTTGGTTCAGGTCTCCATAGGATAAGGAGGCGAAGCAATTATTTCAGTCCTCAAGAACTCTGGCTTCGTCCGTGAGCATAACCGGAATACCTTCACGAATTGGATAGGCGAGT
>MABB01000128.1:7158-16608 GCA_002162915.1 Rhodospirillales bacterium 47_12_T64 | reverse complement strand
TCACGTTGCAGGCGATCAATTTTATTAACCAATCCCTGAACTTGAGAATTTTGCGCCCAGGCATTTGGTTGAAAAGCCAGCAAAACTATTACTGCGCCGGCAATCATGCGGAACGTTTTCCAATTAATGGCCATCACTGACATCTTCTTTTCGCACCCTCGAACGGTAAATAATATCCACTTTATACAACGCCATCTTGGTAACAATGTGGCACCAATAAAGGATTACAACTCTTAAACAAAAAAATCCCGTCTGGTTACATCACCAAACGGGATTTTTAAACTACCAGTCTATGCGCTTAGTTTACAACAAAGACAGCACGACGGTTTTGAGCCCAAGCTTCTTCGGTAGAGCCCAGAACTGCTGGACGCTCTTTACCAAAGCTTACGACTTGAAGACGATTAGAGTTTACACCCAAAGCAACGAGATAATCGCGCACGGAATTCGCACGACGTTCACCCAAAGCCAGGTTGTATTCACGCGTACCGCGTTCATCAGCATGACCTTCTACGGTCAAAGTAACCGCTGGGTAGCTGTTGAGCCATACGGCAAGAGCTTCTGTAGTTTTTTGGCCTTCGCCTTGAAGATCACTTTGGTCATAGCCAAAGAAGACGCGATCGCCAACGTTAACAACGAGATGTTCCAAAGAACCAGGCTGTGGACCTTGAATAGAAGAAGAACTCACAGAGGACGACTGGTCAGTTGTACCAGTAGTCGCAGACGCCCCTTCATTGGACCCCCCTGCTGTGTCATCGGAATTGCTAGCACAAGCACTTAGGAACAGTGCGGCTGCAAACATGGTAAGCAACTTAAAGCGCATATTGTTTCGCCCTCTCGAGTAATACCCGAATACTAAATTGTTAAAGTGATCCGCAAGAAAATATTGGACCAACGAAGAAACTCAAAAAACCCCCTGTTACACCGATTAAATCGGGAAACGCCCACGACTATAACGATGTAGCAGTGGTTTATCAAGCATACTGCTTATTGCAATAGTGGTGACCAAGCAGGATCAACACCATCAAGAGGCGTAACGACCTCACGTTCATTATATCCTGAAAGATCGACGGTATAGACTTTGCTTTTCACTTTACCACGACTATCAGACTTACCCTGTTTAAAATATGACAGTACGCGACCATTTGGTGACCAGGTCGGTCCTTCCACATGGTACCCCTCGGCAAGCATCCGCTCCCCCGAGCCATCAGGCCTCATTACACCGATAAAAAATTTTCTACCAGAGAGACGTGTGAAGGCTATAAAATCACCGCGTGGTGACCATACCGGTGTCGCGTAACGCCCTTTATTAAAAGAAACTCTCTTAACATTCCCGCCATTCACATCCATTACGTAGAGTTGCTGACTTCCACCGCGATCAGAGTTAAACACAACCCTTGATCCATCTGGTGAGAAGGACGGTGATGTATCAATAGCGGGATCATTTGTCAGACGCACAAACTTACGGGTCCGCAAGTCCATGGAATAAATCTCTGTATTTCCACGGTCTGCAAGGCTCATAACCACCGAATTCCCATCCGGCGAGAATCGCGGCGCAAAACTCATGCCCTTGAAGTTTCCAAGCGTCTCTTCACGACCCGTTTGGAGGTCCAAAAGCTTGACTTTGGGAACATTCCCCTCGAATGACAAATATGTGATCTCTTGCGAAGTCGGAGAAAAACGGGGGGTAAACACATCAAATCGACCATTGGTCAAAAAATTATGATTAAAACCGTCCTGATCCATGATCGCCAAACGACGTTGACGTCGATTCTGCGGACCCGTTTCTGATACATAGACAATACGGGTGTCAAAATAACCCTTTTCCCCGGTCAGGCGCGCATAGATAAAATCAGTAATCTGATGCGCCATTCTCCGCCAGTTGGTCTTGGTCGATTTAAGCCTTTGACCAACCATCATACTTTCAGAATAAACATCCCACAGTCTGAATTCGACGCTGATCCGACCATCGCCCAATGCCGTTACCTTACCCGATACGAGGGCTTGGGCATTGATAAGCCGCCAATCGCCAAATCTCACCCCTACAGAGAGAGAATTACCGTCTTGTATAAAGGCTTTTTTGTCGATCGGCTTAAACAGTCCGGTACGCTCCAGATTTGCAGAAATAACCTGTGCCATATCGTGCCCGATGAGCTGCTCTTCGGGCTGACCGCCTTGAAAATCAGCAACCGCAACAGGCAAGGGCTCAACAAAGCCCTCAGTAATGTTGACGTTGATTTCCGCATGGGCAGGGAAAACACCGACAACAACTCCCAAAATTCCGGCTGCGGCCAAAAACATACCGCGCGTTGCCTTTAATAAATTCACTATTCTTCTCCTGTTCATTGCCCGAACATACTTGCTGGATCAAAAGTTATATTTAAGGTCTGCCAATCACCATAGATATTTTTGAAGTTAATCGGAAGTTCCTTGTATGGGGCGCATCTGATAATCGCTGTGCGGGCCTTTTCTGCCGCCGCCCTGAAATATGCATCCTTGTTAAATCTGTTCTGATCAACAACACGCACATTTTGAACACTTCCATCCAAGCGTAAACTCACGGATACATCTACCTTTAATTGATCAGCCTGAAGCCCTCCAGCATCAACGATCCAGCATTGCTTCATTTTATTCTGAATCAATCTGCGAATATCGTTAACCTGACCTGCTGAAGCACGCGTAGGGGTTGGCTTGTTAGTTGCTTTTCCCTTTGACGTGGTCTTTTTAGGCGCTGATTTAAGCTTATCAACGTTCTTCAAGATCGATGTCAGTGCGTCCTCTTTAGGTTTTGGTTCTTCTTTTTTCTTAACTACTTTGGGCTCTGGGCGTTTGGGCGGTTTCGGCCGTGCCTTAGGTTTTGGTGGTGCAGCTTTAGTAACCTCTTCAGGCTCTGGCTCTGGTTCAATATTTTCAACAATTTCCGGTTCGGGAGCTTCAACCTTAAGAGGCTCCGGCTCTGGAATTGGTTCAGGAACAGGCTCAGGTTCGGGAGCGGGCTCCGGCTCTGGAACAGGTTCGGGCTCCAGAGTTGGTTCCGGTTCTGGAATTGGCTCTGGTTCTGGTTTTGGCTCAGGTTTAGGAGGCTCTTCTGGCTCGGGCACAGGTTCATCCTGTTCTGGCACAGGAGTTTCTTCCACTTCAAGCTCAGCCAGAATGACAAACTCGACGGGCACAACCTGTTCAGCAAGAAACGGCTTGTTAAAGCGTGGCAATCCAAAGATCACAAACGCCAATAAGGCTAAGTGGATAAATAAAGAAAGAGCAACGCCCGTACGCATGATTTTAGCGACTACTTCTTTTCTTGGGGGAGTTCAGCAATTAAGGCAACTCTTTCATAGCCAGCACTGTTTACCAGCCCCATCACTTCCATGACACGCCCATAATCTATGGCCTTATCTCCACGAACATAAACACGTGTGTCTGGCTTGTTTTCTGTAATAGCATTCAGGCGTGGCACCAACTGATCTTCTTCAATCTTTGATTCTTGAAGAAAAAGCTCTCCAAGAGCAGTCACTGTGATAACCAGTGGCTCCTCTGAAGCATTCAGGGTTTTCGCCTGCGTTTTGGGTAAATCAACAGGAACACCAACCGTCAAGAGTGGCGCAGTTACCATGAAGACAATCAAAAGAACCAGCATGACATCAACAAAAGGAGTGACATTGATATCACTCATAGGTTTACGGTTGGAACGATTCCATCTTCGCGTCCCCTTACCTGCACCACCACTGAGTGTCGGAGCCGCCATATTAGTGCTCCTCTAATTGACGAGAGAGGATGGCACTAAACTCACCGGCAAAGACTTCAAGTCTGGCGCCATAACGGCCGATATCACTTGAAAGCTTGTTGTAGGCAAGAACAGCCGGGATCGCAGCAACCAAACCAAGAGCCGTTGCAAAAAGAGCTTCGGCAATACCCGGTGCAACCACAGCCAGACTGGTATTTTTGGAAGCAGCAATGGAGGTAAAGGCATTCATAATACCCCATACGGTTCCAAATAGGCCAATGAAGGGTGCAGAAGATCCAACGGACGCAAGGAAAACCATCCCCCGTTCAAGGATGTCCATTTCTCGGTTGAGGCTAATGTCCATTACCCGGTCAATACGTTGCTGCAGGCTCACCCGCGCATGATCGCTTCGACTGCCATTACCCCTGCTACTCGCCCGCCGCCATTCGCGCATGGCGGAAATAAAAATACTCGATACAGGGTCGGAAGGACGTTTTTCAATGCGGTCATACAGATCATCCAGTGACCCTCCTGACCAGAAAGCCTCATCAAACTGATCGGCGCGTTTGCGAAGATTACGCAGTTTAACAATCTTGTCGAACATAATTGCCCACGACCAGATTGATGCAATGATCAAGATAAAGATCACAACTTTCACAATGATATCGGCCTGCAGGAAAAGCCCCCAGACACTCAAATCATGAACCGCCGAAGCACCACCAAGTGCAACAGAATCAACAACACCACCACCGAGACCAACAGTCTCAACCGTCTCAATCACTTCATTTGCCATCGTCTTTGGCAGCTCCCTTTAGAACCCTATAACGTGCACCCTAAAATTTATTCAGGGCCTGACTAATTTCAGCCGGGATCCTTGCGGGTCCCCCCTTTTCACTGACACAGGCAATACGGATATCACACTGTACTAGCACCTGATCTCTTCGCATAATGACTTGCTCAAATGAAAAGCTAGCCCCCCTCATCTGGGTAACCCGTGATCTGACTTCCAACAGATCGTCAAGATACGCAGGCTGGACAAACTTAAGAAAGCAATCTTTTACGGCAAAAAAAAGGCCAAACCGCCTGTTCAGTTCAGTTTGCTCAAGATCAAGAAGACGCAGTATCTCTGTTCGAGCTCTTTCTGCGAACTTCAAGTAATTGGCATGATAGACAATTTTAGCATTATCCGTATCTTCGTAATACACCCGAACAGGAAATCGATGATACCCACTTTCAATGACGCCGGATTGGGGAAGATCACAAATTTGTCTCACACTCATTTCTCCTCAATGCCCCCATTGAGCAAATCCATTTGCGAGGATCGGCGTGACGAGACTTCAACGGGTTCATTCAAACCAAGATATTTATACCCCGTACTACTCAACATACGCCCTCGTGGGGTACGCTGAAGAAATCCCTGCTGAATGAGATAAGGCTCAATAACATCTTCGATAACATCTCTTTGTTCGGATAGCGCGGCAGCAAGTGTCTCAGCCCCGACAGGACCGCCGCCATAATTTTCAGCAATGACCCGAAGATACTTGCGGTCCATCGCATCAAGACCTTTTTCATCAACGTCCAGCCGTCGCAAGGCAACATCTGCATCAGCAGCTTCGATCAATTCAACACCAGCAACAGAGGCGAAGTCACGAACCCGACGGAGCAGCCGCCCGGAAACACGCGGAGTACCCCGCGCCCGACGTGCAATCTCAAAAGCGCCATCGTCACTCATCGGCGCATCCAGGATTTTAGCCCCACGAGCCACAATTTGCTGCAACTCTTCCGGCTCATAAAACTGTAGCCGCAACGGAATGCCAAAACGCTCTCTAAGGGGGGTTGATATCAACCCGGACCTTGTTGTCGCACCAATAAGGGTAAAGGGCGGCAGATCAATCTGAACGGAACGCGCGGCAGGGCCTTCCCCGATAATCAAGTCGAGTTTAAAATCTTCCATCGCCGGGTAGAGGATTTCTTCGACAACAGGCGAGAGGCGGTGAATCTCATCAATAAAGAGGACATCATGCGATTGTAGGTTGGTCAGGATCGCCGCCAGATCACCAGCTTTAGCTATGACAGGGCCAGAAGTTGCCCGAAAACCAACACCCAGTTCTCTCGCAACGACCTGAGCCAGAGTGGTTTTCCCAAGACCAGGAGGACCGAAGAACAAGACATGATCCAGGGCTTCGCCGCGTTGCTTGGCCGCTTCGATAAAAATATGCAGATTTTCTCGCAGTTGCCTTTGGCCAATAAATTCACCCAAACTTAGAGGTCGCAGGGATTTTTCTGCACCATCACCATCGGAGAATTCGTTGGAAACCAATCGATCTTCACTCAACGCATCAACTCCGCCAAACCACCACGAATAAGATCTTCAAGCAGGGCATCAAGTCCCTGCTCACTAGATACCTTAGCAACCGCACTATAGGCCTCTGAACGCCGATACCCAAGATTAACCAGTGCAGAAACCGCATCTTCAGACACAGCCAGCGCTGGTGTCGAGACGCCCTTGCCCTCAGGCGAAGTATCTACGATTTGACCTGACATCCCGAGAGAGAGTTTCGCGATCTTGTCCTTAAGCTCATTCATGATCCGAATAGCAAGCTTGGGCCCGACCCCGCTCGCACGTGTCAGGGTTGTTTTATCCTGAGCCGCAATAGCGATGGAGAGCTCATCCGGGGAAATTGCCGACAAGATTGCCAAGCCGACTTTGGCACCAACCCCCTGAACGGTCCCGAGCAAGAGATACCACTCTTTTTCCGCCAGTGTCGCAAAACCAAACAGGTGGATGTGATCTTCACGCACATGAGTCTCAATCAGAAGACTGGTAACTTCGCCTTCTGCAGGAAGGATAGACAGGGTTCGGCTTGAGCAAAATGCCACATACCCGACGCCCCCCACATCAAGCATGACCCAGTCATCCCCTGTGGAATCTACTTTTCCTGTAAGTTTACCGATCATCGGAATTTCTTCCCCCTGGCTTTACTGGTCTTCTTGCTTGCTACTCGAGGATCTTCTACGCCAGCTTTTTTTAAAGCCGCTGCAATTGGATCTTCGACGCCAGCAGCCCATTTTCGTCCCGTGGTGACATTATGAGCATGGCAAATAGCAATTGCCAATGCATCCGAGGCATCCGTCGATGTCGCCTTACATCCCGGCAACAAGCGCTCAACCATCATCAACACCTGCTCTTTGGTTGCATGTCCAGTTCCAACAACCGATTTTTTGACAATCATTGGCAGGTACTCACCCACCGGAAGGCCAATCAATGCAGGTGTGATCAATGCAATACCACGCGCCATACCGAGTTTTAAGGTAGAGCTGGGGTTTTTATTCGCCAAAGTAATTTCAACGGCGGCTTCATCCGGTTGATAGTCACTCAGAACAGCTTGAATGCCATCATGAATTTCAACAAGCCGCCGGGGGAGTTCGTTAGTTGAGAGCGTTTTAATCACACCATTGGCAACATGATGTAATCGATTCCCCTCTGATTCAATTATTCCCCACCCGGTAAAACGAAGGCCGGGATCTATTCCAATGATCCGCATAGTCCCTTGGCCCGGCCTCCTAATACCTTAGCCAGCAGTAAGCTTGGCCATAATTTCATCATCGATCTCAAAGTTAGCGCTAACGCTTTGAACGTCATCGTTATCATCAAGAACATCGATAAGCTTTAGCATCGTAGATGCCTGGTCTTCATTGAGTGCGATTGTATTTTGTGGTTTCCACTGCAGGCCCAACTCAGTTGGGGCGCCAAACTTTTCAATCAGAGCATCACGTACAGAAGCGAAATCACCTGGTTCACAAATGATCTCGTGATCATCGTCCGTGCTTTCCACATTCTCTGCACCAGCTTCCACAGCAGCTTCAAACATCGCATCAGCATCCGCGACATCAACAGGATAGGTAATAGACCCGACACGGTCGAACATAAAGGAAACACTACCTGTTTCGCCTAAGTTCCCACCCAGCTTGGCAAACGCGGTCCGAACTTCAGAAGCCGTCCGATTTCGATTATCAGTTGATGCATCAACAATTACAGCAACACCCGCAGGACCGTATCCCTCATACCGAACATCTTCATAGTTCGCGACTTCTTCACCGCCGGCAACACGTTTTACGGCACGATCGATGTTGTCTTTCGGCATGTTTGCTGCGCGCGCAGCAATAATTGCATTTCGCAATGTTGAGTTTTGTTCAGGGTCGGGCATCCCGGAACGTGCAGCAACCATGATTTCACGGGTGTGACGGGCAAATATCTTTGCACGTTTTTTATCCTGAGCACCTTTACGATGCATGATGTTCTTAAATTGTGAATGGCCTGCCATGAGCAAACTTCCTAGCTCAGATAATTAAACGAAGAATTTCAATGATTATCTAGCAGGAATTCACAGGTAGAAGAAGCCCTAATAGGGTGTTATTTGGCATTTTGATTTTTTCCCACCCTTTTCCCTGGTCATCTCCTCTGCCTTTTCCTCTATCATTTCCCCTGCTATTTCCCCTGCTATTTCTGGGCAGAGTATTAACTAAAGTTTAAGTTAAAATCATTAAAGTTAACTTATAAACAGGGCACGCTTGAACAAGAATGGTAAATGTCATGGCAGAAAAATTTCATATCATCGACTTTCCAGAAGATAATCACATAGATCCAAAAGAGTTCTCGAAGATTGCAAAAAATGCAGCAGAGCTAACCGAGGACTATTCGCTTCATTCAAACCTTGATGCCCTCAACACTCTCGTATTGATTGCCGAGGACACACCAGGATCAAGCGTAAAAGCATCCGATCTCGTTAGGCAGTCCAGTTCCATCGCTGACGACACACTCGATCAGACTTGCCTCATGATTGACGAGGTAAAGCGCTTCAAGACACTGTCAGCCGACATCGTAAAACATAGCTAATCAAAATCAGACACAAGATTCTTTTTAATCTGTTAGTCCAACTCGGGCACAGTTTGCGAGAGTCTACCACCGATTCGAACAGGCTCAACCCGTTTGGCCAGTCCCGTTCTATCGTCGGTTTCCACATAAATCGCAGAAAGCGTCGCCTCTCCCGTTGCAGGGCTCATGCGCTCCGTCGGCATTTTTTTAATGAAACGGGCAATTGGGACTTCTTTTTTCATTCCAATAACCGAATCATAATCCCCGGTCATTCCCACATCGCTCTGGTATGCGGTTCCCCCAGGTAAAATTGTATGGTCCGCGGTCGGCACATGAGTATGCGTTCCAACAACAAGGCTGACCTTGCTATCGAGAAAGTGGCCCATTGCCATCTTTTCGCTGGTCGCTTCCCCGTGAAAATCGACAATCACTGCAGAAAGTCCCTGCTGCCCCAGCCGGTAGCGGTCGAGAATTTTCGAAATTGCCGCAAAGGGATCATCCAACGGGTCCATGAAAACTCGGCCCATCGCGTTCATGACCATCACCTTACGACCACCAGGCGCCTCGTACAGCGCGGCCCCCCGACCTGGGGTTCCCTCTGGAAAGTTAAGAGGGCGGAGAAGCCGGGTTTCAGTATTTATATACGTAATACATTCGCGTTGATCCCAGCTATGATTGCCACCAGAGACAACATCGGCACCACAATCAAAGAACTGCTTGCAGATTTTCTCGGTGACGCCAAAACCAGAAGCTGCATTTTCACCGTTTACAACGACAAAATCCAATTTCAAATCCCGACGCAGTCCTGGAAGGTGTGCAACAATTGCATCTCGCCCAGAACGGCCAACCACAT
>MABB01000128.1:4297-7106 GCA_002162915.1 Rhodospirillales bacterium 47_12_T64 | reverse complement strand
ATCCAGCCAGCTCGCTCACCGCCACGATTAAATACCGTATTTTCAATAATGCTGAAGGTATAAGGTTTCTCTGTGCCGGGACCAAGGATTATTCTGTAAGGGTTAAATTGATGACTTCTTCTTCTGTCACAATCCAGTTAAGAGGTTCGTCGTATGGGCCACGGATAACTGCGTCCATTTCTTGCGCAGCATAGGCAATACCAATGGCCGTCACAGGTTTGGATGACCGAAGTTTATCGAGAGTGCGATCATAAAAACCACCCCCGTAACCCAACCTGTAACCTGCGCGATCAAAGGCAAGAAGCGGAACGAACAATACATCCGGTTCAAGCTCTTCCTTATCAGTGCCAGGCTCACGTGTGCCAAAGCCAGCATCATCCAGCTCATCGCCGGGTGCCCAGCTTCTGAAAATCAAAGGTTTGGCTGCACCGAGCATAACCGGAAGCACGGGGCGAAAGCCTTTTTCATGGAGCGTATTTAGTAAAGGCATCGGGTTCAGCTCATCCCCAAGTGGCCAGTAGACCGAAACAACGGCACCTTTTGGGAGTGGGATCGTATCGAATAACTTTTCACACAACTCAACAGCCGCATGCGGCAAAAGTTTATAAGCTTCCGCCCGCTTCTTTTTGGCTTCTTTTCGAAGTGATTTTTTAAGTTGATCGATATCTTGCGTATCTAAATCGGTCATTGTTTCCCTCAAAGGCACAAAAATAAGGCCATAAGCTATTGCGTCAATTCAATAACCCGAAAGGAAACAAGTGGTGCCGCAGTAACCGTTAGTTCCAAGTCCTCTTGTGGCCTGCAGTGCAGGTGGGCGCCATATACCAAGACCACGATCTCAGCAGGGACAGCTCCCGTAAGAAGATTTAGGCCCCAGGGAAATTACGAACCCCACGCGTTCCGCAGCACCTGTTTGATCTTTTACTGACTTTCCAGACGGGCGGCAATAGATTCCAGTCGATCAGCACAACTTTCCAGTGCCGTAGCGACTTTTTCTGCCTCAACCTCGTCATCAATTGAGTTTTTTTTGCCGGTTCCAGACTTCCCATCGTCAATTTGAATGTAAGCCTCATGAAGCTCATCCGCAAGAAGCAAGCTTGTCATCAAGAGCAAATGAGCCTCACTCACTTGCCCCATACTACTCTTTAATTCGTCAATCTTCTGATTAATATACTTGGATAACCCTAACAGATGATCTTCCTGACCATCATGGCAACTTATCGAGTATCGACGTCCGTTCACGTTAAGCGTTACTTGCGCCATACTATTTCTCCAGTGAGGCAGAAAGTTGACCGATCACAGAATCGAGGCGATCACCAACATCCTGCTTTAAACTCTTGAGCTCGCGATTTTCCTTCACGCTCAAATCAAGATCGTGTTGCAACTTTGAAATTGACCCGTTGGAGTCGCTTAGTCGCGTATCAACACTTTTTTCCAATGTATCTACCGCTGCGGCTAGTCGATCAACAGCTTTCAGTATTCTAGTCATCTTAAAAATAAGTCACTCGCTGGTAATTATCGCCAGATCAATAACCCAGAAGAATAAACGGGTAGGATCAATGACTAACAGAATATGATGTGCCTGTCAGTAAGGTCAACCGACTGTCTCGTCTGTCTTTTCATTCCTCTTTATATATAGATTAAATCCATGGTATGACAGCTATTCCAGACAACCCTGTTGACCTCGGCTAAGCAAAGGGGCATTTTGCCGCCGTTAATGGCCCTCTGTCCGAAACCATGGGCAGGATATTTTAACCCAACTGGGGACCTTGAATATGACTGCACTGCGCCTTCCCGTATCTGCTGCGGACGCCGCGCCAGGTAGCAACCACGCTGATATGGCTAATGCCATTCGTGCTCTTTCCATGGATGCCGTTCAACGCGCGAACTCTGGACATCCAGGAATGCCGATGGGCATGGCTGATGTTGCTACTGTTCTTTATAGCCGTTTCATGAAATTTGATCCATTACGCCCAGACTGGGCTGACCGCGACCGTTTTATACTATCCGCAGGTCATGGATCTATGTTGATGTATTCTCTGCTTCATCTGACCGGATATCCGGACATGACTATGGAGCAGTTGAAAAATTTCCGTCAACTGGACAGCATGACGGCTGGTCATCCTGAGCTTGGTCATGCACCTGGCATTGAAACAACAACCGGCCCTCTGGGGCAAGGTATTGCGAATGCTGTCGGTATGGCACTGGCTGAGCGGATGCTCAACGCCCGCTATAACGATGATATCGTCGACCATTATACCTATGCGATTGCTGGGGATGGCTGCTTGATGGAAGGTATTAGCCACGAGGCAATTTCTCTGGCTGGCCACTTGAAACTCAATAAACTCATCGTCCTGTTCGATGACAATGGCATTACCATCGATGGTTCAACGGACATGTCCGTCTCTGATAACCAGTTGATGCGTTTCGAAGCCTGTGGCTGGGATGCTGTCGCCATCGACGGGCACGATCCAGAAGCTATTGCCGATGCAATCGCAGCAGCCCGCAAAAGTGACAAACCTTCGCTTATTGCCTGCAAAACAGTGATTGGTTATGGCGCACCAAGCAAAGCCGGAACATCCAAAACTCACGGTGCTCCACTTGGCGATGACGAAATCGCCGGTACCCGTGAAAAAATCGGTTGGCCACATGCGCCATTCGAAATTCCTGAGAACATTCTTAAGGCCTGGAGATCTGCTGGTGAACGCGGTGCGTCACTATCAGCAGCATGGGATGAAAAATTCGCAAGCCTTCCAGCTGAACAACGCAAGCTCTTCGAAGACCAGATGGTCGGGAAGCTTCCAGAAGG
>MABB01000128.1:0-4109 GCA_002162915.1 Rhodospirillales bacterium 47_12_T64 | reverse complement strand
CGGACTATTCTGGAAGTTACATCTATTACGGTGTTCGTGAACACGCCATGGCCGCAGCAATGAACGGTATGGTTCTACACGGCGGCTTTGTTCCCTACAGCGGAACATTCCTGGTGTTTACAGATTATTGCCGCCCGTCTATTCGTCTTTCGGCTCTCATGAAACAACGTGTCATTTATGTAATGACCCATGATTCAATTGGCCTCGGCGAAGATGGTCCGACACACCAGCCAGTTGAACACCTCGCCTCTCTTCGCGCCATTCCCAACCTGAATGTCTTCCGTCCGGCTGATGCCATCGAGACAGCAGAATGTTGGGAACTCGCCCTCGAGAGCGAAGATACTCCTTCGGTTATCGCGCTCACACGCCAGGGCTTGCCAGCTCAGCGTAAAGACATCTCAGATAATTATTCTGGATACGGCGCTTACATTCTTAACCCCTCTGTTCTGGACCGTCAGGTAACTCTTCTGGCTTCCGGATCAGAAGTCGAGATTGCTCTCGAAGGTCAAAAACGTCTCGAAGAGATGGGTATCGGCACAACCGTGGTATCTATGCCATGCTGGGAAATCTTCAAGCAACAACCACAACATTACCGTGATGAAGTCCTTTCACCCGGCACCTTGACCGTTGCAGTCGAAGCCGCTCTCCCTTTTGGCTGGCACGAGTGGATTGGGCAGTATGGTGCTTTTGTGGGCATGAACGATTTTGGCGCATCCGCGCCAATCGACCAGCTCTACAAGAAATTCAAAATTACACCCGAAGCTATCGTCGAGGCTGTAAAAGCTCGTCTATAAGCCTCTGTTAGGATTACAAACTATGACTGACACACTTGCTGATATTGCTCAGGCCCTCGTCGCAACAGGTAAGGGCATCCTTGCCGCGGACGAAAGCACAGGCACAATCAAGAAGCGTTTCGATTCTATCTCTGCAGAATCAACAGAAGACTCCCGTCGAGATTATCGCGAATTGCTTTTCCGTACCGAAGGCAGTAACGCTTACATCAGTGGCGTTATTCTTTATGACGAGACACTTCGTCAAAATGCTGCTGACGGAACTCCGCTGAGCAAAGTGATGCAGGATCAAGGCGTCATCCCGGGAATCAAAGTTGATATGGGAGCAAAGCCTCTTGCCGGACATCCAGACGAAACAATCACCGAAGGTCTTGATGGCTTGCGTGAACGTTTGAATGGATATGCAAAACTAGGCGCAAAATTTACCAAGTGGCGCGGTGTTTATCACATCACAGATCAGTCTCCGAGCCTTGCTGCGATACATGCAAATGCTCATGCATTAGCTCGGTATGCTGCTCTGGCTCAAGAAGCTGGCCTTGTTCCTATTGTTGAACCAGAAATTCTTATGGATGGCGATCATGACATTAATGTTTGCCAAGCTGTAAGCGAAGAAGTTCTTCGATCCGTCTTTGCCGAATTGGCCAATCAAGAAGTCGAGCTTGAAGGCATTCTATTGAAGCCCAACATGATTATTGCTGGTCAGAACTGCCCGAATCAAGATTCTGTAGAAGAAGTCGCAGACCGTACAGTTGCAACCCTCTTGCGCTGTGTACCTGCGGCCGTTCCAGGTATTGTCTTCCTTTCTGGTGGGCAAACGGATGAACAGTCCACTGAGCACTTGAACGCCATGAACAAAAACTATAGCAACCTACCTTGGAAGCTTAGCTTTTCATATGGCAGGGCGCTGCAAGCGGCTCCCCTCAAAGCTTGGGGCGGGAAAAAAGAGAATGCCTCTGCAATGCAAAGCGCATTTCTTAAAAGAGCAGAAGACAATAGTAAGGCTTCGACAGGCACTTACTCTTAATTATCGAATACCAAAGCGCCCCATCCGAAAGGTTGGGGCGTTGTGCTAAGGGGCAAAAGCTCCAAGTATAAATAATAACTAAACTATAAAAAAATAGGTTCCAAATTATGACAGTTAAAGTTGGAATCAATGGTTTTGGTCGTATTGGTCGTCTTACACTCCGCGGAGCTATCGAGACTAATCGCGATGACATCGAAATCGTTGCCATCAATGCATCGGGCGATCCCTCTATTCACGCCCATATGTTAAAATTCGATTCCGTTCACGGCACTCTCAATGCAGAGGTTGATGCCGATGATGAACACCTCATCGTCAACGGCAAAAAAATCAAGATGCTTCACGACAGAGATCCAGCCAAACTCCCTTGGGGTGAGTATGGTGTTGATATCGTGCTTGAATGCACCGGAGCGTTCAATAATGTGGAGGGTTCATCCCTGCATATGGTTGGTGGTGCCAAGAAAGTTCTGATTTCTGCTCCGGCCAAAAAGGGCTGTGATCTGACAGTTGTCTATGGTGTAAACCACAAGCAACTGACGACAGAACACAACATCGTTTCAAATGCCTCTTGTACAACAAACTGTCTGGCGCCCGTTGTTGATGTTTTACAAAATAATATTGGCATCAAAAATGGTTTTATGACCACCACCCATGCCTACACGGGTGATCAGACAACTGTTGATTCCAAGCACAAAGACCTCCGTCGTGCCCGTGCTGCTGCGGTTTCCATGATCCCGACATCAACAGGTGCTGCACGAGCAATTGGCGAAGTTCTTCCAAGTCTTGCAGGTAAGCTCGAAGGCAACGCGATCCGCGTACCAACAGCAAATGTGAGTTGTATCGACCTAACCTTTACGGCTGAACGAGATACCACCGTCGAAGAAATCAACAACGCCATGATAGAAGCCTCTAAAGGCTATTTGAAAGGCGTACTTGGCATCAATGCCCTGCCATTGGTTTCCTGTGATTTCAACCATAATCCATATTCGTCGGTTTTCGATACCACTCAAACCCAGATCATCGGCGGAAACTTCGTCCGTATTTTGGCTTGGTACGATAACGAATGGGGCTTTAGCCTCCGCATGCTGGATACGGCTGCTGCTATGGCTGAACATCTCTAAGCAACACCTCAGGCGTTTAAGAAAAACGGGGCACTTGAATAAATGCCTCGTTTTTTATTTTCACCTCCCAGGATATTAAAAGGTTGACCGGATTAGAAACAGATCTCACGGAACAACTAATAACATTGGTATCCAGCTATTCACTTTTAGGATATGAGCTATACTCTGACGCCCATTGCCAGGTTGTTACTCCTTAAGGTATGAAGAGCCATGAATTCTGAAATCTATCTTCTCACGCCTCCAGAAGTCCTAAGTGGCGAGTTCTCGATCGACCAATTCAAGCCCTTGTTCGTACAGGCGCTGGATGGTGGGACGATTGCCTGCGTTCTATTATGTGGAACGGCAAACTCTGAAGCCGCCTTAAAAGAGGTTGTTTCTGTCCTCCGTCCTTTAACACAAGAACGAGACATCGCCTTTTTGATCGAGGATGATTTCAAGAGCGCGGCATCATTGGGTTGTGACGGTGTACACCTCACCTCTGCCGCTTCTTTCCAAGAGGCACGTGAACATCTAGGCCAAGACTCTATCGTCGGCGTGGACTGTGGCGTTTCTCGCCACGATGCAATCCTTGTTGGTGAAGCAGGCGCGGACTATATCGCTTTCAACAACCGCAGGCCACTTCCTGAAATTGACGATCCTGATGTTCGTACTTTTGAAGAAGATGGCCCAAGAGGGTTGGAGTTGCTCACATGGTGGCAGACAATGATGACGCCGCCTTGTGTCGCAATGGATGACATCTCCATTGATGATGTCAGCTCACAGGCCGAAGCTGGTGCAGATTTCATCGCCGTTCAGAGTGTGGTGTGGCAACATCCTGCTGATCCGGCAATAGCGATAGCCGAGATTAACGAGGCAATTGCCTGAGAGCTGAGGACCTGATAGGTTCCCTGCGAAATACGAATACAACACACTTAAATTTTGCGTTATTTGACAACTGAAGACGGGCACTGATCATGAAAATAAACGGAAATGCCATTCGCCCTGGCAACATTATTGAGTACAAAGGCCGCTTGATGCGCGCAATGAAAACTCAACATACGCAGCCGGGCAAAGGTGGTGCATACCTCCAGGTGGAGCTCAGAGATATCCGCGATGGCACCAAAATGAACGAACGGTTCCGCGCCAGTGAAGATGTTGATCGCGTGCGTCTGGATCAGGTCGAATACCAGTTTCTTT
>MABB01000111.1:15081-17197 GCA_002162915.1 Rhodospirillales bacterium 47_12_T64 | reverse complement strand
ACCGGTGCAGCCACCGGTGTCGTCGCAGGTGCGGCCGCTAGTACTCTTAGCGCCCCGGCAATTGCCTCTGGCAAACGTGACCTCAAGATGGTGACCACCTGGCCCAAGAACTTCCCGGGCCTCGGTACTGGTGCCCAGCGTGTTGCCGACCGCATTACTGCGGCAAGTGATGGCAAGCTCAACGTTAAGCTCTATGCTGCGGGTGAGTTGGTGCCACCGTTTGAATCCTTCGATGCGGTCTCAAGCGGGACTGCCGACATGTACCACGCTGCCGAATACTACTGGCAGGGTAAACACAAGGCGTTCAACTTCTTTACCGCTGTGCCTTTCGGTTACACCGCGAACGAACTCGACGCCTGGGTCCAGTATGGCGGCGGTCAGGAACTCTGGGACAAGCTCTCAGGTCAGTTCAACCTGAAATCTCTCATGGCTGGTAACACAGGCGTGCAGATGGGCGGTTGGTACAACAAGGAAATCAACACTCTCGAAGACTTCAAGGGCCTGAAAATTCGGATGCCTGGTCTCGGTGGTGAAGTCCTGCGCCGGATCGGCGCTGCGGCTGTTACTCTTCCCGGCGGTGAGATCTTCCCATCACTGGAATCTGGTGCGATTGATGCAACTGAGTGGGTTGGCCCCTGGAACGATCTGGCCTTTGGTTTCTACAAAGTGACCAAATACTACTACCAGCCAGGTTTCCACGAGCCGGGCTCCGGCCTTGCCTGTGGCATGAACAAGGATGTTTGGGAAAGCTTCTCCCCGGACGAGCAAGCTCTGGTTCAGTCCGCTTGTGCTGCAGAAAACAACATCATGCTTTCCGAGTACAACGCCAAAAACGGTGACTCCCTCGATGTTCTGCTCAACAAGCACAACGTTGAACTGCGGACTTTCTCTCAGGACATCATGGATGCCCTTGGTGCGAAATCCGAAGAAGTTGTCAAGGAAGTTGGCCAGACCGACGATATTTCCAAGGAAATCTACAACAGCTATATTGATTTCCGGAAGAAAGTCTCTCGTTGGACCAAACTCTCAGAGTCAGACTACACAGCAGCGCGTGATTCAGCCCTTAAAGGCTAATCTTAGGCCTGAATGACGACAGTGCGAAAGAGGCTGGCAATATGCTGGCCTCTTTTCTTAAAATATAAACAATAATATAACAATCGATAGGGAGACTACTGTGGCAGGGCTTCTTTCCCTCGCAAAAGCCATCGATAGTCTGAACAATAAAATCGGGCACAGCGTTGCTTGGCTCGCCCTCTTTATGGTTCTCGTTCAGTTCATCGTTGTTCTCATGCGATATGTTTTCGGCATTGGTTCCATCTTCATGCAGGAATCAATTATCTACATGCATGGCTTCCTCTTCATGCTCGGCTCCGGTTATACCCTGCTTCACGGCGGGCATGTTCGGGTCGATATCTTCTATGGCGCCGCCAGTGAAAGAAAACAGGCCATCGTCGATTTCTTTGGCGTAATTTTCCTTTTGCTTCCCGTGCTGACGCTCATTCTGATCTATGGTTTTCCTTACGTGGCAAGTTCCTGGAGTATCCTGGAATCCTCCAAGGAAACCAGTGGTATCCCTGCGGTATACATTCTCAAAAGCGCGATAATTGCCTTTTGCATCCTGATGGGAATGCAGGGAATTTCAATGGTCATCCACGCGCTTGCGATCATTAAGGGTGTCGAACACAAGGCCCAGGACGACGGTCCGGGGGGACTATAAAATGCATTTAGCTGAAACTCTTGATCTTCTCATGTTTGGCGCGGCCTGCTTGTTTTTGATGGCCGGGTTCCCGGTCGCCTTTACCCTCGCCGGTGTCGGTATCGCCTTTGCCCTTTTAGGCTACTTCCTCGGGGTCTTTGATCTCTCTTTCTTTGGTGCCCTGCCCTCTCGTATCTATGGCAATGCCATGACCAACGAGATCCTCATCGCCGTGCCATTGTTTGTTTTCATGGGCGTGATGCTCGAGAAATCAAAGGTCGCAGAAGAACTCCTCGATACCATGGGGCAGCTGTTTGGCTCGGTCCGGGGTGGGCTCGGTATCTCTGTGACCATTGTTGGCGCACTGCTGGCGGCCTCAACCGGTATCGTCGGGGCAACGGTTGTCACCATGGGACTGCT
>MABB01000111.1:10809-15067 GCA_002162915.1 Rhodospirillales bacterium 47_12_T64 | reverse complement strand
TGTTGCGTCGGGGATATGATCCCTCTCTTGCCTGCGGCTCGATCTGTGCCTCGGGGACCCTGGGGCAGATCATTCCGCCGTCCATCGTTCTGGTTATCCTCGGGGATCAGATCTCCAACGCCTATTCAGATGCCCAGCGCGCGATCGGAAACTGGTCTCCTGATCCCGTATCCGTCGGGGATCTCTTTGCCGGGGCGCTGCTCCCCGGTCTGATGCTGGTCTTTATGTACATGGGTTATCAGTTGCTGATCGCCATCATCAAGCCGGAGAGCTCCCCCCCGGTTCCCAGAGATGAAGCCCACATGGGGACAAAGGATTTTATCCATAAAATTCTGCATGCCCTCGTGCCGCCGGTTGCCTTGATCGTCTCCGTTCTGGGATCTATCCTGACCGGGATTGCGACCCCGACAGAAGCCGCCGCCGTTGGGGCTATCGGATCACTGCTGCTCGCTGGCATGCGGACCCAGGAACTGGGGATGCTCAAAAAAACAGATCGTACATCGCCGTTTGACTTCATGGATTTTGGCAGTCGTCGTCCGACGATCATAGCCACTTTGTGCCTGTTGTTTATGCTGGTTCTGATTTCTTTCTTTGATCTTCGGGTGGCTAGAAACGAAATCCCGATCACGGACATGATTGCCATTGGTGCCGCTATCATTGCCTCTATTGGTCTGGCCTGGGGGATTCTGGTTTCTCTGGGACGGGTTTGGAAGACGGACATTCTGCGTCCGATCATGCGCTCAACCATGGAAATCTCCTCCATGGTTTTTGTGATCCTGATCGGGGCCTCGGTGTTTTCTCTGGTCTTCCGCGGGTTGGGCGGTGACGAGATGGTTGCCGAGTTCCTGCTCAACATGCCGGGTGGTAACACCGGTGCGCTGATCACCGTAATGCTGGTGATGTTTGTCCTCGGGTTTTTCCTCGACTTTATCGAGATCACCTTTGTGGTGGTGCCGATTGTGGCCCCGATCCTCTTGATGAGTGATATCAGCCCGGTATGGCTCGGTGTTATGATGGCGATGAACCTTCAGACATCGTTCCTCACCCCGCCCTTTGGCTTTGCCCTGTTCTACTTGCGGGGGGTGGCCCCAAAAGAGGTCACGACCATGCAGATCTACAAGGGGGTTATTCCCTTTGTCTTTATCCAGATCATAGCTCTGTGTATCCTGGCCCTGTTCCCTGAACTGGCGACATGGTTACCGAAGGTTATCTTTGGATAATACAATCTGTCTCTATTGAAAAAGCCGCCGAGAGTTAACTCTCGGCGGCTTTTTTGTGTTCGAGCAAAATTATTCAGAGGGAAGTGCTACGTTTTTCTTTTATTTTTATAGATAATATACTATCTATAAATTATTAATTATCCAAACTTAGAGAAATCTGATATAGTTGCATTATACAACTATATCAGATTGAGATGAAATGCCGAATGACGCATCAGATATCGTAACAAACATTCGAAAATCCTCTCGAAACCTTGTTCGTGAGTTCGGATTTTTAAACCGAACAATCGCGGGTACGAACCTTTCTGCATCATCCGTTCATGCCTTGATAGAAATTGGTAATGCGGGAACCCTTCGAGCAAAAGATTTATCGGAAATTCTATTACTGGAAAAATCGACGGTCAGTCGCCTAACCAAAAGCTTAATTAAGCAGGGCGAAATCCATGAAACGATCTCAGTTACAGATACCCGACAAAAAGACATTCACCTTACGATCAAGGGCGAAGAAACGTTAATAACTATTTCAAATTATGCGGAAAAACAGGTTTCAGATGCAGTTTCCTCTTTGAAAGCTACAACAAAACTGGAAATTCTTAACGGCCTTGAAACCTATAGTGAAGCACTCAAGGCAAGCCGATTATCCCAAAATTTGGCAGACACGGATAACAGTTCTTCTTCGATTAAAGTAATGGAAGGGTATTCCCCGGGGTTAATGGGCCGTATTACCGAAATGCATGCCCTTTATTACAGTAATTTTGCCGGATTTGACGAAGTCTTTGAGGCAACAGTTGCCAGAGGGCTCTCTGATTTTATTCCACGAATAAACCACACTCGAAATACAATTTGGTATGCGGTAAAAAACGGCAAAATCGTTGGCTCTATTGCTATCGATGGTGAAGATCTGAGCGACAACGTTGCTCATTTGAGATGGTTTATCGTTGATAAGGAGGCGCGTGGATCTGGAGTTGGTCGAGAACTGTTCGCTCTGGCCATGAGCTTTTGTGATAGCAAAGCGTTCCGTGAAACCCACCTTTGGACATTCAAAGGTTTGGATGCTGCACGTAACTTATATGAAAATTCCAACTTTTCCTTAACAGAAGAAAATTTGGGAGACCAATGGGGTAAGCAGGTTCTGGAACAAAAATTTGTCCGACTTTTGCCTTGTTGAATTCCGTTCAACCCAAAGCGACTACAGACTTTTAAACTCAATTATAAAAGCGATTGCTCCATGAATGTATTCCGCGATTTCTCCCTTCAAAGTACCTTTATGGGGTTACTCATTGCGTTCGTCGGGTTTGCAAGTTCCTTTGCCGTTGTCCTGCAGGGTATCAGAGCCGTCGGCGCTAGCGAAGAACAAGCATCTACTGCTCTTATGGTTTTGTCGATTTCCATGGGATTAAGCGCTGTCGTCTTAAGTCTTTATACAAAAATCCCTGTCAGTGTCGCCTGGTCAACTCCTGGCGCAGCATTGCTTGCGACTTCTGGCGTCATTCCCGGAGGTTTTCCTGTTGCTGTTGGGTCCTTTGTTCTGTGTGCCGTTCTTTTTATTATTGCTGGCCTCTGGAAACCTTTGGGACGAGCTGTAAATCTCATCCCTGCCCCCTTAGCTAATGCCATGCTGGCTGGTATTCTACTCGGGCTCTGCCTTGCACCGGTAAAAGCTATTTCTATCGATCCACTACCTGGTCTGGCCATAGCGCTTACCTGGATAATTGCTGGGCGTATCAATCGCCTTCTGGCCGTACCTGCGGCCTTGTTGGCGCTGATATTAATCATGGCTTATTCCCTTGATATCACAGACGAGAGCAAAGAACTTCTATTCAGTAATGTCGTGGCTCCTTTTACGTTGGTTACCCCTGAGTTCACCCTCTCCGGATTTGTTGGGATAGCTCTTCCGTTGTTTATCGTCACGATGGCTTCACAAAACGTTCCCGGGATCGCAATTCTCCGGGTTCACAATTACGAACCGAAAGCAGGTACCCTGTTTTCGGCAACGGGGATTTTCTCAGTTTTTAGTGCATTTTTTGGCGGGCATGCTGTAAACCTTGCCGCGATTACGGCCGCCATGTGTGCTAGTGAAGACGCTCATCCAGATAAGGATAGGCGTTACTGGGCTGCTATTGTCAGTGGTATTGGTTATATATTATTTGGGTTGGTTTCAGGACTTATAACGACGTTTGCAAGCATAGCTCCCGGGATCTTGATAGAATCAGTTGCTGGCCTGGCCTTAATAGGTGCTTTTTCCAATTCTGCACTCTCAGCCTTCAGTGATCCTGATAAAAGAGAGGCTTCAGCCGTGACCTTTGTTGTCACCGCATCTGGTGTCACGTTTTTTGGCGTATCCGGTGCCTTTTGGGGTATCTTGGCAGGAGGTCTGATTTTATTGATAACGCGATTATTTGAACCGAAAAATGTACCGCCTTTGCCTATCAATAAACCTGGCTCTAATATCAACGGCTCCTAATTGTACGCGCTTGCAAACATCAGGAATTATGTAAAAACTCAGGGGCAAAAATATCGAAAGTTAAATGAGGGTAAGCAACTCGCTCTTTTCTAAGATTCTCATACCGATACTTCGCCCCTTGGAGCGGAGTTCTTCATTAACGAATATATTTAAAGTCACTGTATGTGTCAGGCATAGAGCCAGTACGACTTAAAACCATTTTTTCTGACACGAAGCCAATAACTGATTTTGCTACGGCTTTCTGCTACAGTTTAGTTAGACCGTGCTGCCCCACGCCTTGCTCCACCGAAGTTACCGTGATTGGCTTTCATACTAGGGCCTTTAATCGAATTTGCTTTGTGGTTGAAATGACCTTCTTGCTTTTGCTCTTCTGATAGTTCTGATTGATCAGGACTATGGTTCTGCTTTACGGATTTAGCTGCTCTCGCTTTAGCTCGTTCACGTGCTCTGGCTTTAGTCATAACATCTCGCATTCTAATGATGGATTGAGAAGTATAGGTGTATGAGCTGAAATGCACAATGCTAGCTTGCCTATATGAGATTGAAGCAGAAACCATACTATATTTTCATATAA